>NZ_JBEOSF010000046.1:0-71648 GCF_040302725.1 Kitasatospora sp. NPDC097605
GGCGGGCCCCGGGCGGGGCCCGCCGACGGGGCGGGTGTCCACGGCGGTCGGGCGGTTGGCGTAGACCGACCGGTACCGGCGGGTCCGCCGCCGTACGGCGAACGGCCGGGCGTGATCAGAAGGTGTAGAAGATCCGCTCCGCGTTGTCGGCCATCTGCTTGGCGTTCCACTCGGTGCCGCCGGGCACGTTGCCGGAGCGGAACAGGGGCGGGGTGGCACCGGTGCCGGCGAGAGCGGCCTCGGCCAGGCGGTCCACCGCAGAGGCGACCACGGCCTGCATCAGCGCGCTGGTGACGATGGTGGAGACCGGGCCGAAGGTGGTCTCGGCGCCGGGGTGGGTCAGCTCGCCGTCGCCGACCGCGATCTTGTTGTCCAGGACGACGTCGCAGTGGTCCTTGAGGTAACTGCCGGACGGGTGGCCGGAGGGGACCTCGCCGGGGTAGGCGAGCGAGGTCAGCCCGATCACCTTCAGACCCCGGCCCCGGGCGTGCTGGGCCAGCTCCACCGGCATCATCTGGCGGCCGGACAGCGAGATGAGGAACAGCAGGTCACCGCTGGTGGCGGGGGTGTGGTCCAGGGCGGCGGTGGCCAGGCCGGAGACCCGCTCCAGGGCGCTGGACAGCGGCGCCGGCATCACCGTGACCCCGGCCATCCCGGGGACCTCCAGCAGGTTCATCGGGACCAGCCCGCCGGCCCGGTAGACCACGTCCTGGGCGGCCAGCGAGGAGTGGCCGGCGCCGAAGGTGAAGATCCGGCGGCCCTCGGTGATCGCCTCCGCGAGCAGGGCGGCGGCCGCCTCGATGTTCTCCGCCTCCTCGGTGCGGACCCGCTGGAGGTGCGCGATCGCGGCGTCGAAGTACCGGCCGACCAGCTCGCTCATCTGTTGCCTTCGCTCTCTGCCGGTGGGGGATTCCGGCCGGGTGGGGGCGGGCCGTGGTGGTCCGGGCCGCGGGGGAGAAGCTCCGGCCAGCACCGTGCTGCCTGACCGGCGCCGCTGTCAACAGGTGCGAAAAGCGGCCCCCGGCGCCCTGCGGCGGGCCCGGCAGTCGGTGCGGTAGGTCAGAATTGGCGATGAGGACACCGAGGAACGGAGCCAGCGGCGATGTCTGGGCTGATCGACACCACTGAGATGTACCTTCGCACCATCCTGGAGCTGGAGGAGGAGGGCATCACCCCGATGCGCGCCCGGATCGCCGAGCGCCTGGAGCAGAGCGGCCCCACGGTCAGCCAGACGGTCGGCCGCATGGAGCGCGACGGACTGCTGCGGGTCGCGGGCGACCGGCACCTGGAGCTGACCGAGGAGGGGCGCCGGCTCGCGGTGCGGGTGATGCGCAAGCACCGCATCGCCGAGTGCCTGCTGGTCGACGTGATCGGCCTGGAGTGGGAGCAGGTGCACGAGGAGGCCTGCCGCTGGGAGCACGTGATGAGCGAGACGGTCGAGCGCAAGGTGCTCGCCATGCTCGGCCACCCCACCCAGTCCCCGTACGGCAACCCGATCCCGGGGCTGGACGAGCTGGGCGACGCCAAGGCCGAGGGCGAGGGCTTCGACGCCGGGCTCGTCCCGCTGGACAGCGTGCTGCCGGGCCTGGACGGCGCCGACGTGGTGGTCCGCCGGATCGGCGAGCCGATCCAGACCGACGGGGACCTGATGCGCACACTGCGCCGGGCCGGGGTCCGGCCGGGGTCGACGGTGCGGGTGAGCGCCGGGGTCGGCGGGGTGCTGGTGGGCACCGGCGACAACGCCGCCGAGCTGGGCAAGGAGATCGCCGCGCACGTCTTCGTCGCGCAGGCCTGAGCAACACCGGGCCCGGGCGACACCGGGCCTGAGCAACGTCGGACCCTGAGCAACGCCGGACGGGGCCGGGCGCTCCCCGCGCTCCCGGCCCCGTCCGGCCCCTCCCGTTCCCTCCCGCTTTCCCGTGGCACCGGCCTCCCCGAACCCGGCCGGTACCACGGCCCCGCCCTGTCCCTCCCGTCCCCTCCGATCCCCTCCGTCCCTCCCGCGTCCGCCTCGCCCGGCTTCCCCGACCGAGCGCCCCGTCCGGCGGCCCCTCACGCTGGGAGTTCTCCCACTCGGACGATCAAGGCAATCCTTGAGCGCTGTCACTCGTACGAGGGGCTTTCACCGTTGACCAGCGGGTACACCGAAGCCTTATCCGCACATGCGTATGACGGGCCCCGTCTCCGGTGGGAGACAAGGCCCGTCACTCGCGCGCGGGGTGTCGCGCGGCGCGCGCCCTCACCCGATCGGCGCAGGGCGGCAGTCCAGGGGGCGGTCAGTACACCGCCGCGGGCCGGGTCGGCCAGACCGCGGCCGGCGGCGCGTCGCGTCCGCAGGCGTAGGCCAGTGGGTTGATCAGCTCGGCGGCGTCCGGCAGGCAGCGGCCCCACGTGGCGGGCGAGCGGGCCCACTGGGCGAAGCCGCCCGGGCCGACCCGGGACGGCGGGGCCACCGTCCAGTCGCCCTCGCCGCGGGCCACCAGGTCCAGCCGGCCGGGCGGCCAGCCGAGCTTGCGGAGCAGCTGCGGCAGCCGGGCCGCCGCGCCGGGCAGTACCAGGAAGTGCAGCCGCCGGCCGGAGCGGCCGGGCGCGGCGGGTACCACCGCCACAGGCCCGAGCTGCAGCCCCCTCCGCTCCATCCGCGCCAGGGCCAGGCAGCCGGCCACCTCCGGGACGTCCAGCACGTCGAAGGACCGGCCGGTCGGCAGCAGGATCGACGCCTCCGGGTGCTCCGTCCACCAGTGCAGCACCGCGCCCGGGCCCGCGCTCGCCCGGCGCGCCCAGTCCGTGTCGATCGGATGGGCGCCGGGAAGGGCGCAGCGCCGCTCGCCGCAGGAGCAGCGGGTGCCCCCGTCGCCGTCGACCGGCCAGGTGCCCGGGGTGACCTCCCAGTGGCAGGTCTCGGCGTAGCCGACGGCCTCGACGAGCAGCGGGGGTACGGCGGGGCCGGGGTCCTGGTCGAGGGGATCGGGGATCTCTTCCACGGGGTGCTCAACTACCGTGCGTGAGGCGGGTTACGGGCGGGGCGGGGCCGCCGGGCCGGCCGGCGGCATTTCACCCGAACCGGTGAGGCGGACCGTACGGGAGCGCGCCGGGGGGAGGCGGGGTGGGCGCAGTGGGGGCGCACGGGAGCATTCTGCCGGGCGCGTGGGGGGTCGGGATCGTCACCGTGGGTATCCCGCTGGCGTTGCTGATCGCTAACCTGGTGTCAGTTTCCTTGAACGGTCGGACAGTCGGCAACTCGGCAACAGAGATCAGCAGAAAGCGTCGCCCGCCGGCCGGGACCGGAGGGTGTGGGGAGGCGAAGCCCAATGGCCGCGAGACCACTTGTCGCACGACAGCCCAACGAGCGTCTCCAGCAGCTGATCCAGGAGGCCAGCTGCTCCAACGCCGGTCTGGCACGGAGAGTCAACCTCTGTGGTGCCGAGCACGGTCTGGACCTGCGGTACGACAAGACCTCCGTCGCGCGTTGGCTCCGTGGCCAGCAGCCGAGGGGGCAGGCGCCGGCGGTGATCGCCGAGGCGCTCGGGCGCAAGCTGGGGCGCAGCGTGTCGGTCGAGGAGATCGGCATGGCGGACGGCAAGAACCTCAGCTCCGGCATCGGCCTGCAGTTCGCGCCCACCCTGGGCGCCGCGCTGGAACAGGTCTGCGAGCTGTGGCGCAGCGACGTCGGCCGCCGCGACTTCCTGACCGGGGCGACGGTGGCGGCCTCCGCGCTGGTCGAGCCCAGCCGGGACTGGCTGATCACCCCGCCCGACCCGGTGGTGGCCCGCACCGGTGGCACCCGGGTCGGCCCGACCGACGTCGCGGCCGTCAAGGCGACCACCGCGATGCTGGTCGACCTGGACCACCGGTTCGGCAGCGGGCACGTCCGCCCGGTGGTGGTGCACTACCTCAACAGCGTGGTCTCCGGGCTGCTCGGCGGTTCCTACCGGGACGAGACCGGACGTCAGCTCTTCGCCGCCGTCGCGCGGTTGACCGAGCTGGCGGGCTACATGGCGGTGGACACCGGCCAGCCGGGGCTCGCCCAGCGGTACTACATCCAGGCGCTGCGCCTGGCCCAGGCCGCCGACGACCGGGGCTACGGCGGGTACGTGCTGGCGGCCTCGATGAGCCACCTGGCGGCGACCCTGGGCAATCCGCGGGAGATCGCCCAGCTCGCCCGGGCGGCCCAGGAGGGCGCCCGGACGGTGGCCACCCCGACCGCGATGGCGATGTTCTACGCGGCGGAGGCGCGCGGGCACGCCCTGCTCGGCGACGCCAAGGCCTGCGAGGCGGTGGCCGCCAAGGCACTGGAGATGATGGAGAAGCGCCGCCCGGAGGACGACCCGGACTGGATCGTGCACTTCGACGACGCCTACCTGGCCGACGAACTGGCCCACTGCCACCGGGATCTCGAACAGGCCGGCCCGGCCGAGCACTACGCCCGCCGGGCGCTCGACCTGCACCCGCCGACCCGGGTGCGGCGCCGCGCGGTGGACCTCGTGCTGCTGGCGACCGCGCAGCTCCAGCAGCGGGACGTCGAGCGGGCCTGCGAGACCGGGGCGCAGGCGGTCCGGCTGCTGAGCGGGCTGCGCTCCAACCGGGGCGTGGAGTACCTGGACGAGTTCCGGCGCAGGCTGGAGCCGTACCGGGAGCAGCGGGTGGTCCGGGAGTTCCAGGCCCGGGCGGAGGCGGAGGCGGCCTGAGGAGGGGCCGTCAAGGAGGACGGCGGGGAGCGTGCAGGGACGGTGAGGGACGGACCGCCCACGTGGTCGGCCGGTTCGGTGAACCGGTAGCGTGGGCGCGACGTCCAAGGAACTGTGATGCTCCCAAGAACCGACGAGATGTGGTCCGCCGTCAGCGCGCGGTCGTGCACAGGTGAGGAATCGCGTTGAGCCAGCGCCGCTCGTACCCCAACTCGGGTGACTTCAACCTGGACGACCTGTTCCGCCCCGAGCCCGGTCAGCAGCCGGGCCCGCCGCAGGGCCAGCCGGCGAAGGGCCGGCCGTACGGGCCGCCGCAGGGTCAGCAGGCCGGCCAGCCGGTCGCCCAGCCGCCGGCCGGGCCGTACCCGGGCCAGCCGTCCGGGCAGCCGGAGTACCTCGGGGACAGCGCGCTTCCGACCCAGGCCATGCCGGTCCACCCGGGCGGCGCGCAGCCGTCCTGGGGCGGCGCCCCGCAGCAGCCGGGCTACCCGGCCGACCCGGCCCAGGCGACCCAGTACCTCCCGCCGTACCCGGCCGCCGACCCGCACGCGGCGGGCGGCTACCCGCCCGCGCAGCCGGGGTACGCCGACCGGCCGGCGCCGGGCTACCCGGACCACCGGACCGAGGCCCCGGGCGGACGGGACGGCGGCCGCGGCGGCCGTTCCTCGTCGAAGCTGCTGATCGGCGGTGTGGTGGCGGGCGGCGTGGCGGCGGCCATCCTGGTCGCGGTGCTGCTGAACGGCGACGAGGACACGCCCGGCACGGAGAAGAAGGCCGTCCCCGCGGTCACCGGCAGCGGCACGGTCGCGGCCACCGCGCCGAGCGCCGGCCCGACCACCGCCACGGTCAACCCGGAGGTCAAGGCGCAGGCCCAGGCGCTCTCCGACCTGCTCGGCACCGCCAACGACAGCCGGCAGGCCGTGATCGGCGCGGTCGCCTCGGTGCAGAAGTGCGACAAGCTGCCCGAGTCGCAGCAGGCGCTGACCGCCGCGGCCGGGCAGCGCCGGGAGCTGCAGACCAAGCTGGCCGGGCTGAAGACCGACAAGCTGCCGGGTGGACCGCAGCTGGTGGAGCAGCTGAACGCGGCGTGGACGGCCTCGGCGACCGCCGACGACGAGTACGCGGCCTGGGCCGGGGACGCCCAGGGCGGCTGTGACCCGAAGAAGAACGACAACCAGCACTACAAGAACGCCGTCGCCGCGAGCGGCACCGCCACCACCGCCAAGAAGCAGGCGGCCGGGCTCTGGAACACGGTCGCCGGCCAGACCGGCCTGCCCACCCGCACCGACGGCGACCTCTGACCCCGCCGCGGTGCGGGAGCGCCGCCCCGGGACACGCCGAAGGGCCCGGCCGGTGGACGGCCGGGCCCTCCCAGGAGCGCGGATCAGGCCGGCGGCTTGCCCCCGGTGAGCACCCAGCGCACGTCCACGAAGCCCGGCCGCTGCAGCGTGAGCTGCCCGCTCTTGACCTCCTGGTAGGTGACCCAGGTGTTCACCAGCCGGGGGGACTCGGTGCTCGGCAGCATGTTGGTGGTCGCCCAGTTCAGCGGCGGGGTGAGCCCCACGTCGATCTGCTCGCCGCCGTCCAGCAGCGCGGTGATCGTCTTGCTGGAGATCTGGCGCCCGGCCGCGGCCAGCCGGTCGGAGACCTGGCGGAACACCTCGAAGGCCACCCAGGTGGTCTGCACCCCGGGGTCGGCGGCGTCGATGTGCCGACCGGCCTGGGCGCGGATCACCGCGCGCAGCCCGTCCCAGATCTTGGCCGACTCCGGCGGGTACCAGCCGGTCACGAAGGCGCCGGCGAGCGGGCCGCTGTCGCCGCCGGTGGAGTCGACCACCGACTGCTGCACGCTGCCGATCACCGAGGCGATCCGGGTGTTCTTCGCGCCGGTCCGGCGGAAGGCGTCGAGCAGGTTGCCGGTCGGTTCGGCGCCCAGCGCGCTGGTGACGCAGTTGCCCGGCTGGTCGCCGCCGATCGCCTTGCGGATCACCGGCGTGTAGTCGTTGGACTTCTCCGGCGCCTTGACGTCCAGCAGCTTGATCCCGGCCGGCTTGAGCGCGCTGCCCAGGTAGCCGAGCAGGTTGTCGCCGGCCGGAGTGTCCGGGCGGATCAGCGAGACCGCCTTGCAGCCGGCCTCCACCAGCTGCCGGCCGCTGCCGCCGATCAGCGCCGGCATGCCGCCGCCCACCGGGTAGGACAGCGGGCTGCTGAACTCCAGCTGGGAGAGGCCGTAGCCACCGATCAGCGGGATCCCGGCCCGCTCCAGGACGGGCATGAAGTCGTCGCCGTACTGGCTGTAGGAGCCGAGCACCGCGACCGCCTTGGCGTCCACCGCCTGCTGGGCGCAGGCCTTGGCGCCGTCGGAGGTGTTGTGCTCGTTGCAGGTGATCACCCGCAGCCGGCGGCCGTGCAGGCCGCCCTTGACGTTGATGTCCCGGCCGATGGCATCGGCCAGATCGGTCATCCCGGGGCGGTCGGCCGAGCCGGTGCCGGCCGGAGCCCAGGTCATCACGGTGAGGTCGCCGCTGCCGGTGGCGGCATCGGCCGGTCCGCCGCACGCGGAGGCCGAGAAGAGGGTTGGGAGCAACGCGGCGGCGGTCGCCGCGGCGGCGATCGGGCGCCGGCGGCGCCGTCCCGCGATCGGGTGCATGGCCTGGGACGAGCCCCTACGGCTGGTCATCGGTCTTTCCCTCCCTGGGCGCTGTGCTGCGCACCGGATCCAGCCAATCCCCGGTGCCGCAAGCCGAGAGGGCCGTTCGGCCAACAGCCGGGAAATGGGGGTGGAACACCGGGGGAGGACGCGTGTAGACCGGGAGTGGAGCACGAACAGTGGGGGAACGTACGATCGATCCCCATGTCCGCCAGCACAGAATCTTCGTATCGGTCTGCCCGAAACCCTTCTCGTCCGGGCCACCGCTCCAGCACGATGGGCGGCATGCCGTTCAACGACCTGCCCTGGTGGCGCTGGCGGGCCCGACTCCGCTCGGCGCTGCACATGCTCTCCGACCCCGGGTTCCAGCGGGACGCCTGGCTGGCCGGCCGTGAGGGGTACGGCGACGTCACCGACGCCGTCTACCGCCTGGTCGAGGACACCTGGCTGGACCGCTGGTCGGCCGAGAAGTACGTCGGCACGATCTTCCGGGACTCCGCCGAGGCCACGCTGGTGGACGTCGCGGTGCTGCGGGTGGTGCGGATCCTGCACGAGGTCGGCGCGGACGCCCCGGCCTCCGCGTACCTGGAGCACCACGGCTGGCCGGAGGCGGTCCGGGCGGCCCGGGAGGCGCACGTCAGGCTGGCCGTGAACGACGGCGAGGACCCGGACGCCCCGCCGCGCTCGCTGGACGTGCTGCGGATCCTGACCCAGGTCTGAGACCGGCGCCGGCCCGCTGCGCGGCGGGCCGTCCCGCAGTGCGGGCAGCCGGAGGGGGGCCTTCCGGAGTGTGACACGCTGGAGCATTCACACCAGCACGAGCTCAGGACGGGATACCCCCACCGTGGAACAGCAGCCGGCCAGCGCCCAGTACGTCCTCACGCTGTCCTGCCCCGACAAGCAGGGCATCGTCCACGCGGTCTCCAGCTACCTCTTCATGACCGGGTGCAACATCATCGACAGCCAGCAGTTCGGTGACGGGGACAGCGGTCTGTTCTTCATGCGGGTGCACTTCTCGGCCGTCGAGCCGGTGACCGTCGACAAGCTGCGGGCGAGCTTCGCCGCGATCGGCGCCTCCTTCGGGATGGACTGGCAGATCCACCCGAGCGACGAGAAGCTGCGGATCGTCCTCATGGTCAGCAAGTTCGGGCACTGCCTGAACGACCTGCTGTTCCGCACCCGGATCGGGGCGCTGCCGGTGGAGATCGCCGCGGTGGTCTCCAACCACACCGACTTCCGCGACCTCACCGAGGGCTACGGCATCCCGTTCCACCACATCCCGGTGACCCGGGAGAACAAGGCCGAGGCCGAGCAGCGGCTGCTGGACCTGGTCGCGGAGGAGAAGGTCGAGCTGGTCGTGCTGGCCCGCTACATGCAGGTGCTGTCGGACCAGCTGTGCACCGCGCTCTCCGGCAAGGTGATCAACATCCACCACTCCTTCCTGCCGAGCTTCAAGGGCGCCAAGCCGTACCACCAGGCGCACACCCGGGGCGTCAAGCTGATCGGCGCCACCGCGCACTACGTTACCGCCGACCTCGACGAGGGCCCGATCATCGAGCAGGAGGTGGCCCGGGTGACCCACGACATCACCCCGGACCAGCTGGTCGCGCTCGGCCGGGACGTCGAGTGCCAGGCGCTGGCCCGTGCGGTGAAGTGGCACAGCGAGCACCGGGTGCTGCTGAACGGCACCCGGACCGTGGTCTTCGCCTGACCGCTGCGGCCGGAGCCTAGGGACGGGAGAGCAGCGGCGTCGCGCGCAGCACCTCGCGGATCGCGGCCCGGTCGCCGTGCTCGCCGACCGGCAGCCGGTCCGGGTCGCGGTGCGCGGCGGCCAGCTGGCAGAACTCCAGCCCGTCCAGCACCATCGCCGCCACCGGCTCACCGGCGGGCGGGCCCGCGTCCGGGCCGTCCAGCGGTATCAGCCACTCGCCGGACGCCGGGCCGTCGATCACCAGCCGGATCCGGCGGCCGGGCCGGCCCTCGCCCGGCGGTGCCGGCGCGCCGACCGCGGCCCCGGTGAGCTCGGGGTGCGCCGCCCGCTGCCCGGCCAGCGCCAGCGGCAGCATCCGCACGGCCAGGTCGATCATCTGCCGCAGGTGCTGCGGGGCCGGCGGGTCGTAGGGGTAGGCGACCGCGCGAGCGACGTCCTCGGCGTGCACGTAGCACTCGAAGGCCCGGTCGACGAAGGCGTCCCGGAGCGGGACGGTCGCGAAGCCGAAGTCCACCGGGGTGTTGCCCTGCGGGGCGAGCGCGGCCGAGCGGACCAGCTGGTGGCAGTGCCGGCGCCACCGGGCGCGGATCCGCTGCGGTGGCTGGCCGGCCTGCTCGGCGGTGAGCCGGGCGGTGCGGTCGGTGATCTGGGCCCAGCGCCGGCCGGCCTGCGGCGGTACCCGGGGCACCTGCGGGAGGACGGCCTCCTGCGGCGGGACCCGGCGCTCGGCCGCCGGCCCGGTGGCGCCCGGAGCCGTGCCGCCGGGCCCGGCGGCGCCCGGGACGGGGTCGGGCAGGCCGAGGGCGACGGCCAGGTAGCCGTCCACGGCGGCGAGGTGGCAGAGCACCTCGGCCGGGCGCAGGTACTCGGTGCCGCCGTGCCAGGGCAGTTCGGCGACCTCCTGCCACTCCTCCGGACCGAGGTCGCGCAGCAGGGCGTCGAGCTTGGCGGTCTCGGCGGCGTACGGCACGCCCCAGGCGGGGACGGGCAGTTCGGCCGGGCGTCGGGTCAGGCACCAGTCGAGCACCTGCTGGCGCAGCGCGACGGGCTGGTCCAGCGGCTCCTCGACGGAGAGCCAGCCGGCCGCCTCGCGCAGCCGCTCGGCCTCCTCGGCGCACGGCGGGCAGTCGGCCAGGTGGGACTCGAGCTCGTCGGCCTCGCGGGACGGGACGGCGCCGAGCGCCCAGGCACCGAGCAGCGAGCGCAGGGCCTCGTGCCGCTCGTCGGTGATCGTCACGTCCCCCCGCCCTCCTTCCGCCGACCGCCGCCGTCCCGTTCCGCGTCCACCCGTTCCGGCTCCGCCGGGGCGGGGCCCCGGTGCCGGGCGCGCTCCTGCTCCAACTCGGCGGCGAGCAGCTCCAGGCCGAGCCGCATCCGCTGTTTGGCGGCCTGTTCGCTGATCCCCAGCCGGCGGGCCGTCTCCTGGTAGGTGCGGCCGTCGTAGTAGGACTCGGCGATGGTCTCACGCAGCGGCTGCGGCAGGGCGGCGACCACGTACTGGACCCGGGCGGCGGTGGCGACCGCGCGGATCTCGTCCTCCGCGTCGCCGGCGTAGCCCGCCTCCGCGGCGCGGCGGGCCCGCAGCCGGTCCACCGCACGGCGGTGGGTCAGCGCGCCGAGCCAGGCGCGGAGCGAGCCGTGGGCCGGGTCGAAGGCCTCGGGGTGCTCCCAGACGTGGGCGAATATCTCCCGGGTGAGTTGCGCCGCCGCGGTCTGGTCGGCCAGTATCCGGCCCGCCAACCCGTGGACCATCGGGGCGAGTTGGTCGTACAGCTCGCCGAGGGCGGTCTCCTCGCCGCGGGCCAGGCGCCGCTGCAGCTGCTCGTCCCGGCGCGGGGCGCCGTCGGTGGCGGCCACCGGTCACCACCTTCCCTGCCGGACCGACCGCTGACGCGTCCCACGGTAACCCGCCCGGTTCGGGCGGCGGGTGGATTCGGTGAAGAACAGGAGGCCGGGGCTTCGGATCGTCAGATCGTGGGATCTGCCGCCCGTCCCGCAGTTGGGCTGTTCGAAGGCGGCTGGACATATGTCGCACGGGTGGTTCGCGAGTGGCGGGTGCGGTGCGAGGGGCGGACGGCGGTAGGTTCGCCTCTGCGTCGCGGGCCGGCCGGCCCGGGCCGGACGATCGCCGGTCCGAGGCTCGCCAGAGTGAACGGGACAGTATGCCCTGCCCTGTCCCCCGATCGCTGGAATATGCCCGAAGCGCTTGCTGCGGTCCGCCCGCCGAACCATCCTGAGGCGTATTCGTGTCGCGGCCGGTGCGCGACGGACGAGGTGGCGCGGGTGCGCCGCGGCGGGTGCGACGTGCGGTCGGCCCCCGCTGGGCGGCGGCCCGACGGACGGCGGGCCCGGTGCGTGCCCGGGCCGGCCGGGCGACCAGGGCCCGGCCGAGACGGTGGCCGAACTGCGAGTGCGGGTGGTGGAGCGGTGCAGGTTCTTCAGGTACAGCTTGCGGTGCAGGCGGACCCCGCCGAAGTCGGCCGGGCCCGCCGGTGGGTCCGCTCGCGGCTGCTCAACCACGGGGTGGACCCGGACGCGCCGATCGCCGAGACGGTGGTGCTGGTGGTCTCCGAACTGGTCACCAACGCCGTGGTGCACACCGGTTGTCCGGCGGTGCTGCGGCTCTGCTTCCCGCTGGGCGACCTCCGGGGCGCCGTGTCGGACGCCGCCGCGGACGGTGCCGGCGGCGGCGCGGTGCGGCAGTCGGCGACGGTCGGCCCGCTGCGGGTCGAGGTCGCCGACGCCAGCCAGGTCGCCCCCGCCCCCCGGCACGCGGGCGCGGACGTGGACGCCACCAACGGGCGCGGCCTGGAGCTGGTCGAACTGCTCTGCGACCGCTGGGGCTGGTACCCCGACGGCACGGGCAAGCGGGTCTGGTGCGAGATCAGCCCGGACGCCCGCCCCGCCGACCCCCTCGCCACCGTCGACTGGGTCGCCCTCGCGCAGCCCTGACGGAGAGCCTTGACGGCTCTTCGGGTCGCCGGGCCGAAAGTTGACGCAACCATTCCGAATTTCGGACAAACCATTGACGTGACGTATCCGACTGATCACGCTTGGGTGCAGCTCTCCGTCGCGAGGGGACGCCGAGGGAACACCCGAACGCCGCTGCGGTGCTGCTGTCCAGGGGGACCACGTCAGCAGGGGGGCCGCGGAACGGTCGTGCGCTGGCTCCTCGGCGAGTGCGGAGGGGGTGGCACGGGTTCAGGGCCCGTGTGCCGAGGTTGGATGGCGGCCGGCCGTGCCGTGCTCGGGGTGCGTGCGGCCCGCCGCCATCCGATCCGCCCGCCGCGGGCGGTGGTTTCCGGCCACCGGGCCCGCCCGGTGAACCGCGGATTCCGGTCGGCCGGTTCCGGCCCCCGGTTGGCCCGATTCCGACGGAAGCTGGCAGCCCCGCCCCTCGTCGTCCGCCCGCGCCGTCGGGAGACTCTGCCGGGTGAACGAGACCGACGCCGCCCCCGCCGGACCCCCCGCCCCCGCCGGACCCCCGGCCCCCACCGACACCCGCCCGGCCCCCGCCCGCGCGCCCCGGACGCACTACGCCTGGGTGGTGGCCGGCGTCTCGCTGCTGGTGCTGCTCGGCTCGGCCGGATTCCGCTCCACGCCCAGTCTGATGATGGACGCGCTGCACACCGAGTTCGGCTGGTCGATGGGCACGATATCCAGCGCCACCTCGGTCAACCTCACCCTCTACGGTCTCACCGCGCCGTTCGCCGCCGCGCTGATGGACCGGTTCGGCGTGCGGCTGGTGGTGGTCTGCGCGCTGCTGACGATCTCGGTCGGCGCCGGCCTCACCATGCTGATGCGCGAGCCCTGGCAACTGGTCCTCTGCTGGGGCGTGCTGGTCGGCCTCGGCAGCGGCTCGATGGCCGGGGCCTTCGCCACCACGATCACCGGGCGCTGGTTCCGGGCCAGGCAGGGGCTGGTCACCGGCGTGCTCACGGCCGCCGGCGCGGCGGGCAACCTGGTCTTCCTGCCGGTCGGTGCCTGGCTGGTCGAGCAGCACGGCTGGCGCTCGGCCGTCGTGGTGGTCTCGCTGGCGGCCAGCGCGGTGGCCGTCCCGGTGCTGCTGCTGATGCGCGAGCGGCCCGCCGACCTGGGCCTGCTCCCGTACGGCGCGAGCGAGCCGCCGCCCGCCCCCGCCGGCGGTGGCCGGGCGCTGGCCCGTTCGCTGCGGGTGCTCCGGGCGGCCGCCCGCACCCGGGCGTTCTGGCTGCTGGCCGGTTCCTTCGCGATCTGCGGCGCGACCACCGCCGGCCTGGTCGGCACCCACTTCATCCCGGCCGCCCACGACCACGGCCTGCCGGTCACCACGGCGGCGAGCCTGCTCGCGCTGATCGGCGTGTTCGACGTGATCGGCACCGTCGCGAGCGGCTGGTTCACCGACCGCTTCGACCCCGGGCGGCTGCTGATCGTCTACTACGGCCTGCGCGGGCTCTCGCTGCTGGTGCTGCCGCAGCTGTTCGCGGGCTCGCTGGAGCCGCCGATCCTGGCGTTCGTCATCTTCTACGGGCTGGACTGGGTGGCCACCGTGCCGCCGACCGTCGCGCTCTGCCGCCGCCACTTCGGGGAGGACGCGCCGATCGTCTTCGGCTGGGTGCTGGCCTGCCACCAGATCGGCGCCGCCGCCGTGGCCGGCCTGGCCGGCTTCGCCCGGGACGCGCTCGGCGACTACGACCTCGCCTGGTACGCGGCCGGCGGGCTCTGCGCGGTCGCGGTGCTGCTCTGCCTGGCGCTGCGGTCCGGGGATTCGGAGCAAACCGTTCCGGTGATGTCGTAAGGGGCGGCTACGCTCCGGAGGTATGACACTGAGCTTCACCCTGGACCCGGACACCGACCCCGCGCTGCGCGCCGAGATCACCGGCCTGTGGACGGCCGCCAGCAACGCCGGCGGGGCCGTCGGCTTCGTCCACGAGGTGACCGAGGAGGAGGTCTGGGTCACCGCCGAGAAGCAGTTCGCCGGGATCGCCCCGGCGGGGCCGGACCGGCTGCTGATCGCGCGGGAGGAGGAGACCGGGCGGCTGGCCGCGCTGCTGGTCTTCGAGTCGATGCGGTTCGGGCCGATGGACCACTGGCGGGTGCTCTCCCGGGTCATGGTCCACCCCGACCTCCAGGGACGGGGCCACGGCTCGGCGCTGCTGGCCGAGGCGGAGCGGGTCGCCCGGGAGTGGGGCCTGGCCGGGCTGCGGCTGTACGTGCGGGGCGGGCTCGGCCTGGAGTCGTTCTACGCCCGCAGCGGCTACACGGAGGTCGGCCGGGTGCCCGGCACCATCCGGGTCGCGCCCGGCGACGACCGTGACGACGTCACCATGTGGCTCGACCTGCGCTGATCGCGCCGGTGCGGGGCGGTGCCCGGCGGGACCCGTTCCCCGCCGGGCGCGTCGGGCATGCTTCACTGGGAGACCGGCCCGGTCCCCAGCGCAGTGAAGGATGTGTCCCCGGTGGGCAGCAATGTGAGCAAGAAGTCGCACGCCACGCTCCGGTACACCTCGATGCGGGTCTCGATCTTCCTCGGCTGCCTGCTGGTCGCGCTGCTGCTCGGGCACTTCGGGGTCATCCCGGTCTCCGGCGAGGCGGGCGTGGTCTTCCTCTTCCTGCTGGCCGCGGTCGCCTCGGCCCCGCTCAGCTACGTCCTGCTGAGCCGGCAGCGCGACGAGATGTCGGCCGCGATCTCCGGCAGGGTGGACGGCATCCGCGCCCGGACCGCCTCCAGGATCGCCGCGCAGAACGCCGAGGAGGACGCCGCGGACGAGGCCGCCCGCGCCGCGTCCGGCAAGACCGGTCCCGCCGCCTCGGCCCCGCAGAACTGACCGGCGCCGCCGTGCCGGAGAACGCCGCACCGGGCAGCGCCGGGTCCGAGGGCGCCGCCCCGCAGGAGCGGCCCGCGGCGGGGACCTGGCCGGCCCCGGTCCGCCGCCCCACCGGCCGGGACGTCGCCCGGCTCGCCGGAGTCTCGCAGGCCACCGTCTCGCTGGTGTTCTCCGGATCGGAGGCGGGCCGCCGGGTCTCCGAGGCCACCCGTGAGCGGGTCCGGGAGGCCGCCCGCAGCCTCGGCTACCGCCCGCAGGCGGCCGGCCGGCAGCTGCGGCTGGGCCGCAGCGGCATGATCCTGCTGGCCGTGCCGAACATCCTCGGCCCGTTCTTCGGCCGGGTCCTGGAGGGGGTCCACGAGGAGGCCGGCAAGCACGGCCTGGCCGTGGTGGTCAGCTCCGGCTGGGGGAGCGCCACGCTCGCCGAGGCCGCCACCACCAGCCGCTTCGACGGCCTGCTGATCTGCTCCCCGGACGACAGCCAGCTCGGCGAGCTGCCCGCCGACACCCCCGTCGTCTTCCTGGACGCCGACCCCGGCACCGACCCGACCCGGCCGACCGTCGAGCTGGACGTGGCCGGCGGCATGCGGGCCGCCGTCGAACACCTCGCCGGACTCGGCCACCGCCGGATCGGCCGGCTGCGCTCCACCCACGCCGCGTACACCTTCCGGGTCCGCCAGGCCGCCTTCGAGGAGACGGTGCGGGCGCTCGGCCTGGAGGTGGTCGAACTCGGCGTCAGCCTGAACGAGGGCCAGCCGGCCGCGCGCGAGGCCGCCCACCGGCTGCTCGCCCGCCCGGACCGGCCGCGCGCGGTGATCTGCGACGACGACGTGGTCGCCTCCGGCGTCTACCAGGCCGCCGCCGAGCGCGGTCTGCGGGTGCCCGCCGACCTCTCGGTGATCGGCATCGACAACGTCCCGGTGGCCGCGCTGCTCGCCCCGCCGCTGACCACCGTCGACCTGCCCGGCGAGGAGCTGGGCCGGGCCGGGGTGGCGGCGCTCGCCGGGCTGCTCCGGGGCGAGGCGGTCGCGCCGGTGCCGCCGCTCGCCACCTCGCTGGTGCGGCGCTCCTCCACGGCGTCCGGCGGCTGACCGCTCCAGGGACGGAAGAGTGACCGCGCCCGTCGGCCAGACCACCCGGTCCGACGGGCGCGGTCACGTCCAGGGGGACGCGGCGGGCGTCAGCCCACCGGCACCGGGCCGGCCGGCAGCGACCCCGCCCCGGCCGGTGCGGCGGCCGGCCGGAACCAGTGGCGGGCGCCGAACAGCAGCAGCCCGCCCAGGGCGATCCCGCCCGCCGCGCACAGCGCCACCGGCCGCAGCGAGCCCTCGGCGAGGTGGCCGGAGACGGCGTAGCCGAGCGAGTTGCCGGTCGCGAAGAGGGTGACCAGCCAGGCGAAGGCCTCGGTCACGGTGCCGGCCGGGGCCAGCTCGGCGACCAGGACGAAGGCCGCCGCCAGCAGCGGGGCCAGCGCGATCCCGGAGAGGAAGGCGAGCCCGGCCATCGCGGCCGGTCCGGGGAGCAGCAGCAGCGGAAGGTAGCTGACGGCCATGCCGAGCGCCATCATCCAGGTGCGGGTGGCCGTCGAGCTGCGCCACCGCACCGCGCCGTAGGCGAGCGCGCCGAGCAGTCCGCCGAGCGCCGCCAGCGCCAGCAGGGTGCCCGCGCCGCCGGGCAGGCCGTCCGCCGCGGGGGCCTCGGCGTAGGCGATGAACAGCACGTTCTGCGCGCCGACCGCCCAGCCGGCCCCGGCCAGGCCGATCAGCAGCAGGACCAGGCCGGGGGAGCGCAGCGGTCCGAGCAGGCCCGCCGAGTGCGCGCGCGGCGGGGCCTGCCAGGCCCGGGCCGGTGCGGCGGTGGCGACGACCAGCGCCCCGACCAGGCCCAGCGCGGCCGCCACCCAGAGCGCGGCGACCGCGCTCACCGCGCCCGCGATGCCGGCCACCGCGAGCGGGCCTGCGACGTAGAGGATCTGCTGGGAGGCGGAGTCGAAGGCGTACGCGGTGTCGAGCTGCTCCTCCTCGACGACGTCCGGCCAGAGCGAGCGCAGGCAGGGTTCGAGCGGGGGCATGGCCAGTCCGGCGATCGCGGCGCCGAGCGGGGCGGCCACCGCCGAGCCGGGGGCCAGCGCCAGCAGGGCGTACCCGCCGCCGGCGATCACCGCGGAGACCAGCAGCACCCGCGGCTGCCCGGTGCGGTCCACGATCCGGCCGAGCACCGGTCCGCCGACGGCCGCCGCGATCGCGTACGCGGCGGTGGCCAGGCCGATCCGGCTGAACGGCGCGTGGACCTCGCGCAGCGCGAGGGCGATCACCAGGGCGGTCATGCCGGCCGGGAGGCGGCCGAGCAGGGTGCCGAAGAGGAGGCGGCCGACGTGCGGGGCGCGGAGCAGGGCGAGGTAGCCCATGGGCGGGAGTCTCCGGTCTGGGCAGCGGGGCGGGCGGGGGATGCCACCAAGTTATACGTATAACTGTTGACCGGTCAATCGGATCGCGTCCGGAACTCAAACAACTACTTTGAACATCTCAAAGCTTTACTGCTAATGTGTCGGCCGTGACCACCTCAGACGCACGTTCGCCGCTCGGCCCGGGCCCGTTGCCCGGTGCCGCCCGCGCGTGTCGTCCGATCGGTGCTGTGGACAGCCCGCGCCGTTGTCGCGCCATGAGCTGTATTCCGGCGGCACGCCCCTGACCGGGGCCGGTCCCTCCCCGTCCGGCCCGCGCGCCGTGCCGCCGTCCTCACCCTCCTGCCTCACCACCAGCTACGCCTCCCCCGGAGCCGCACCGTCATGTCCACAGCGCCCGAGGCGACCTCGTCGCCGTCCGTGCTCGCCAGAATCCGCAAGACCCCCTTCTGGGCCCAGATCGTCGCCGGCCTCGTGCTCGGTGTCGGCCTCGGCTACCTGGCCCGCGCGGCCGACATCTCCTGGCTGGCCACCACCCTGGAGACGATCGGCCGGATCTTCGTCCAGCTGCTGAAGCTCGCCGTCCCGCCGCTGGTGTTCACCGCGATCCTGGTGAGCGTGGCGAACCTGCGGAACGTCACCAACGCGGCCCGCCTCGCCGTCCGCACCCTGCTCTGGTTCGCCGTCACCTCGCTGATCGCGGTGGCCATCGGCCTCGGCCTCGGCCTGCTGACCAACCCGGGCGAGGGCACCAACCTCAAGACCGAGGGCCTCAAGCCGCCGAAGTCCACCGGCAGCTGGATCGACTTCCTGACCGGGATCTTCCCGACCAACATCGTCACCGCGTTCACCGAGGTCGAGGTCCTGCAGATCGTCTTCCTGGCGATCGTGGCCGGCGCCGCCGTGATCAAGCTCGGCGCCAAGGCCGAGCCGGTCCTCAAGCTCAGCGAGTCGGTGCTGGAGCTGGTCCAGACCGCCCTCTGGTGGGTCATCCGGCTCTCGCCGCTCGGCACCCTCGGCCTGATCGGCAAGTCCGTGGCCAAGTACGGCTGGGACCTGCTGGAGCCGTTCGCGACGCTGACCGTCGACGTCTACCTCGGCTGCGCGCTGGTGCTGTTCGGCGTCTACTCGCTGCTGCTGAAGTTCGCCGCCGGCCTCAACCCGGTCAACTTCTTCAAGGGCGCCTGGCCCGCCATCCAGCTGGCCTTCGTCTCGCGCTCCTCGGTCGGCACCCTGCCGGTCACCCGCCGGGTCACCGAGCGCCTGGGCGTCCCGAGTGAGTACGCCTCGTTCGCCGTCCCGTTCGGCGCCACCACCAAGATGGACGGCTGCGCCGCGATCTACCCCTCGCTGGCCGCGATCTTCGTCGCCCAGGTGTACGGCATCGACCTCGGCATCAAGGACTACCTGCTGATCGCCTTCGTCTCGGTGATCGGCTCGGCGGCCACCGCCGGCCTCACCGGTGCGATCGTCATGCTGACGCTGACCCTCTCCACCCTGGGCCTGCCGCTGGAGGGCGTCGGCCTGCTGCTGGCCATCGACCCGATCCTGGACATGATGCGCACCGCGACCAACGTCGCCGGCCAGGCCCTGGTGCCGATCGTGGTCGCGGCCCGGGAGAAGACCCTCGACCTGGTCGCCTACAACAATCCGACCGGCGACCTCTACGACGAGGGCCCGGCCCCGGTCGAGGCCAAGGTCCCGGCCCAGGCCACCGCGACGGCCTGACGCCCCTTCGGAACGGGCACCGCGAAGAACGGGCGCCGCGAAGAACGGGCACACGAAGGGGCCCTCCTCCCACGACGGGAGGAGGGCCCTTCCGCGTTCCCCCCGGGGACGCGGGCACAAGGCAGGGGGCCCACCGGACGGCGGGCCCCCTTGGGTACTGCAGCTCTTGTGCTCACGCTGACGGCCGGCGGCCGTCTACGGACCCGACGGGTCCGGAGCGATCAGATCATCATCGAGGATGGTCAGACGACGGTGACGTTCTCCGCCTGCGGGCCCTTCGGGCCCTGGGTGACGTCGAAGCTGACCGCCTGGTTCTCCTCCAGCGA
The DNA here is from genome assembly GCF_040302725.1 of Kitasatospora sp. NPDC097605. Taxonomy (NCBI): domain Bacteria; kingdom Bacillati; phylum Actinomycetota; class Actinomycetes; order Kitasatosporales; family Streptomycetaceae; genus Kitasatospora; species Kitasatospora sp. NPDC097605. The sequence goes on from NZ_JBEOSF010000046.1 coordinate 19,315, forward strand.
GCGGAAACCGCTCGCGTTGATGGCGGAGTAGTGGACGAAGACGTCGGGGCCGCCGCCATCCTGGGCGATGAAGCCGAAGCCCTTCTCAGCGTTGAACCACTTGACGGTTCCCTGAGCCATGCCGTTCTCCTTGCGAGGGACGTGTCGGGGCCACACCGTGTGGCACCCGGTCCGCTGCGCTGATCGCCCTGCCTCCGGACGGGTCCGGAGTTTTTCGATATTGCTGAAAAACTACGAAAAGCCTGCGGTTACATGCTCCGCAGGCTTCAAGTACTGCAAGGGGAATCAAACTGCAACTGAGGGCAACGCTAGCATGCGGCTGCTGTGACGACCAGGGGTGACTTGCGGGCTGGACAGCGCGTGTCGTAAGGCCGTTGTGACCCTCGGCGCGGTGCGCCGCGACGCGTCGCGGGGCGTCCCGGAAGGGCGGTGCGGGACTCGCGGGGCGGCGGGCATACCCTGCGGGGAGGCGCACGAACAGCAAGGGAGCGGCGCAGTGGCAGTACCGGATGCGGAAACGCGGGAGCCCCAGGAGAACACTCCGGTCCGGCCCCGGGTCGGGCATATTCAGTTCCTCAACTGCGTACCCCTCTACTGGGGGCTGGCCAGGACCGGCAATCTGCTCGATCTGGACCTCACCAAGGACACCCCGGAGAAGCTGAGCGACCAGCTGGTCGGCGGCTCCCTGGACATCGGTCCGATCACCTGCGTGGAGTACCTGCGGCACGCGGACGAACTGCTGGTGCTCCCGGACATCGCGGTGGGCAGCGACGGCCCGGTGATGTCCTGCGTGATCGTCAGCAAGCTGCCGCTGGCCGAGCTGGACGGCCGGCGGGTCGCGCTCGGCTCCACCAGCCGCACCTCCGTCCGGCTCGCCCGGCTGCTGCTGGAGGAGCGCGAGGGGGTGCGGCCCGAGTACTTCAGCTGCCCGCCGGACCTGGACGCGATGCTCGCCGAGGCGGACGCGGCCGTGCTGATCGGCGACCCGGCGCTGCGCGCCTACCTGGGGCAGGCGGCCGAGCAGGGCCTGGCCGTGCACGACCTCGGCGAGATGTGGAAGGAGTGGACCGGGCTGCCGTTCGTCTTCGCCGTCTGGGCCGCCCGCCGCGACTTCGCCGAGCGGCGTCCCGGGCTGACCGCGGCCGTCCACCGGGCCTTCCTGGAGTCCCGGGACCTCTCGCTGGTCGAGGCCCGCGAGGTGGCCGAGCAGGCGGCCCGCTGGGAGGCCTTCGACGCCGGGGTGCTGGAACGGTACTTCAGCGAGGCACTGGACTTCTCGCTCGGCGAGCGGCAGCTGGCCGGGGTCGCCGAGTTCGCCCGGCGGGTCGCGCACGACAGCGGCTTCGCCCCCGACGTGGCCGTCCGGCTGCTGGAGCCGGCGCCGCAACCGGTGGCCTGAGCCGGCGGCCCGAACGCGGCCGTCCCGCACCGCCCCCGACCGCCGGGGCCGTGCGGGGCGCCGCCGCGGGCGGGCTGACGCGGGGGCCGCGGAGCGCTGGCGTAGGCTGAACCGGATGCGACCCGGTGCCCAGGCACGGCGGGGTCGCGCTCGTCGCACATGAAGCACGTGCAGTACCCGAGAGAGAGAAGGCCGCCAGGTGTCCGAGCTCGCAGCGACCACCCTCGATGCGCCCAGCACCGACCTGCAGGCCGTGCTCGACCGGGCGGCCGGCGGCGGCCGGATCAGCCCGGAGGAGGCGCTGGAGCTCTACCGCTCCGCCCCGCTGCACGCGCTCGGCTCGGCGGCCGACGCGGTGCGCCGCCGCCGCTACGCGGGTACCGAGCACATCGCGACGTACATCATCGAGCGCAACATCAACTACACCAACGTCTGCGTGACGGCGTGCAAGTTCTGCGCCTTCTACGTGCCGCCGAAGAGCGACAAGGGCTGGTCCCGCGACCTCGACGAGATCCTGCGCCGCTGCGCCGAGACCGTCGAGCTGGGCGGCACCCAGATCATGTTCCAGGGCGGCCACCACCCGGACTACGGCGTCGAGTACTACGAGCGCGCGTTCTCGGCGATCAAGGCGGACTTCCCGCAGCTGGTGATCCACTCGCTGGGCGCGTCCGAGGTCGAGCACATGGCGCGGATCTCCGGCGTCTCGATCGAGGAGGCGATCACCCGGATCCACCGGGCGGGCCTGGACTCCTTCGCCGGCGCCGGCGCCGAGCTGCTGCCGGAGCGCCCGCGCAAGGCGATCGCGCCGCTCAAGGAGTCCGGCGAGCGCTGGCTGGAGATCATGGAGGCCGCCCACACCCTGGGCGTGGAGTCCACCTCCACCATGCTGATGGGCACCGGCGAGACCAACGCCGAGCGGATCGAGCACCTGCGGATGATCCGCGACGTACAGGACCGCACCGGCGGCTTCCGCGCCTTCATCCCGTACACCTACCAGCCGCAGAACAACCACCTGAAGGGCTCGACCCAGGCGACCGTCTTCGAGTACCTGCGGATGATCGCCATCGCCCGCCTGTTCCTCGACAACGTCGCCCACATCCAGGGCTCCTGGCTGACCACCGGCAAGGAGGCCGGCCAGCTGTCGCTGCACTACGGCGCGGACGACCTCGGCTCGGTCATGCTGGAGGAGAACGTGGTCTCGGCGGCCGGCGCCAAGCACCGCTCCAACCTCACCGAGCTGATCCACCTGATCCGGGCCGCCGACCGCGTCCCCGCGCAGCGCTCGACCACCTACGAGCACCTGCGGGTGCTGGACGACCCGGCCAACGACCCGGTCGACCCCCGGGTCGCCTCGCACATCGCCTCCACCGCGATCGAGGGCGGCACCGCGCACCCCGAGCTGAAGATCCTCGACAACGGCTGAGGTCCCCTCCCCACCGTGCTGACCCTGCACCGGGCCGCCCTCGTGCTGCCCGACCCGGCCGATCCCACCGCCCCGTCGCACGCCGACGGGGCGGTGCTGGTGCGCGACGAGCTGGTCGGGGCGGTCGGCCCGTACGCCGGGCTGGCGGCGGCGCACCCGGCGGCCCGGGTCCGGGACTGGGGCGACGCGCTGCTCACGCCGGGCCTGCGCAACCCGTACGGGCACTGGTTGCTGGAGCGGGCGTACCACCCGGACCCGCGCGAAGGGGTCGGCGACGACCTGGTGCCGGACGGGCTGGCGGGGGAGCGCGACGAGACGCGCTGCGGGGCGAGTGCCCGGCGCGGGCTGCAGCGGATGCTCGGCGCCGGCGTGACGGCGGTGGCCGGGCCGTTCGAGCGCGCCTCGGTGCGGACGGCGGTGGCCCGTTCCGGGCTGGTCGTGCTGCCGGGGACCGGGGCGGACCCGGGGGCCGGGCCGCTGGACCCGCTGGCGGTGCTGCCGCTCGCCGGGGCCGTGCACGGCCGGGTGGCCGTCGGGGGCCGGGCGGACTTCGCGGTGTTCGCGCCCGGCGCTCCGGGCACGGACGGGACGGACGGTCCGCCCGCCGGGGGCTGCCGGGCCACGGTGCTGGCCGGCCGGCTGGTCTTCCGGCGGCGCTGAGCGCGGGCGCCCGGCGTCGCCCCGTCACATCCTACCCGCCGGTAGCTTCCCGGTCCGGCCGGGGTTCCTCGTACTCCCTTGCGACCGGCGGGACTTGCTTCGTCTGCCGCTGAACTGCGCCTTCGACCCCGTGGCCTGATTGTCCCTTCGCCGTGACCTGAGGGCCCGCCAGCGGATAGCATCCGGCTCAGCTCAGTCCGTACCCTCACCACACCTCGCCCGTGCCCGCGGGCGGCGGGGCCCCGTGCCCGGCCCCGAACGCAAGCCAGGACAGGAACCATGCGATCCGCGACCGTCCCCCCGCAGCGATCCCCGCGGTTGGGCCGAGGCTGGTACCTCACCGCCGTGCTCAGCGCCGTGCTGGCCGTCGGGATGTGCCTGCTGGGGTGGCGTCAGGCCGAGCAGGCCGACCGGATCGGCGCCCACCCGGTGCGGGTCGACGGCGTGGTGACCCAGCTGCCCAACGGCGGCGGCTCCTACAGCACCGTCAGCTACCAGGCGGCCGGCCAGCACCACACCGCCACCGCGCTGCCGCTGGCCGACGGCACCGGGCTCGGGGACACCGTCTGCCTGGAGCACGCGGCCGACGAGCCGAAGGTGGTGCGGATCTGCGGCGACACCTACCCGCAGCCGGTGGGCGTCGGGCTGGCCCGGTTCAGCGTGCCGGTGGCGGTGCTGCTGTTCGCCGTCTGCGTGCTGCGGATCCGGCGGCACCGGCGGGCGGTGGCCGTCCGGAGCGGACAGAACCGCCTCGCCAGCACCGTCGCCCTGGCGACCGAGGTGCTGGCCGACGGGATGCCGGCGATAACGCAGGGCAAACGCTCGCGCCGCCGGCGCCGGGCGGGCGGGCGGCGCGGCCTGCACTGAGGCGGCGCGCGGCGGATCCGCCCGTCGGAAGCGCCCGGAAGGCGCCCCCTTGCCCGGATCGTCGGGGCCAGGGTGAACAATGGGGGGCGTGACCCGAGCCTCTCTGGACAAGCAGCCGCACGAAGTCGCCGCCATGTTCGACGACGTCGCGGCCAAGTACGACCGCACCAACGACGTACTCTCGCTCGGCCAGGCCCGCGCCTGGCGCCGGGCGGTGGCCGAGGCGGTGGACGCCGGTCCGGGGGACGTCGTGCTCGACCTCGGGGCGGGGACCGGCACCTCCTCGCTGCCCTTCGCGGAGGCCGGGGCGCGGGTCGTCCCGTGCGACTTCTCGGTCGGCATGCTCGCCGAGGGCAAGCGCCGCCACCCCGAGCTGGCGCTGACTGCCGGGGACGCCACCAGGCTGCCGTTCGCCGACGACACCTTCGACTCGGTGACCATCTCCTTCGCGCTGCGCAACGTCCAGGACACCGACGCGGCGATGGCCGAGATGCTGCGGGTTACCAAGCCCGGCGGCAAGCTGGTCATCTGCGAGTTCTCCACGCCGACCTGGACGCCGTTCCGGACGGTCTACACCGAGTACCTGATGCGCGCGCTGCCGCCGGTCGCCACCGCGGTCAGCAGCAACCCGGACGCGTACGTCTACCTCGCCGAGTCGATCCGCGAGTGGCCCGACCAGCCGGCGCTGGCCGCCCGGCTGCAGGAGGCCGGCTGGTCCAAGGTGGCCTGGCGCAACCTGACCGGCGGGATCGTCGCGCTGCACCGGGCCCACAAGGTCTGACCGGCCGCGCGCCCGGCCGCGGCCCCGTCCGCTGCTCATAGACTCGTCCAAGCCCAGCCGGGCCGGCCCCCGCCGGCCGGCCGACCCCCAGCAGGAGTGTGCCCACCGTGTCCGAGACCGCCGTTGACCTGAGCGCAGGCGTTGTGGAGAGCACCGCGGACGTCATCGTGGTCGGCGCGGGCCCGGCCGGGTCCACCACCGCCTACCACCTCGCGCAGGCGGGCCTGGACGTGCTGCTGCTGGAGAAGACCAGCTTCCCCCGGGAGAAGGTCTGCGGCGACGGCCTCACCCCGCGCGCCACCAAGCAGCTGGTGGACATGGGCATCGACGTGTCCACCGAGAACGGCTGGCTGCACAACAAGGGCCTGCGGATCATCGGCGGCGGGGTCCGGCTGGAGCTGGACTGGCCCGAGCTGTCCTCCTTCCCGGACTACGGCCTGGTCCGCAAGCGCGCCGACTTCGACGAGCTGCTCGCCCGTCAGGCCGAGAAGGCGGGGGCCCGGCTCTACGAGCGCTGCAACGTCAGCGGTCCGGTGCTGGACGAGCGGACCGGCCGGATCACCGGGGTCACCGCCCGGCTCGGCGAGGAGAAGCGCCCGGTGACCTTCCGGGCCCCGCTGGTGGTGGCCGCCGACGGCAACTCCACCCGGCTCTCGCTCGCCATGGGCCTGCACCGCCGGGAGGACCGCCCGATGGGCGTCGCCTACCGCACCTACTTCACCTCCCCGCGCCACGACGACGACTACCTGGAGTCCTGGCTGGAGCTGTGGGACACCCGCGGCGGGGAGCGCAAGCTGCTGCCCGGCTACGGCTGGGTCTTCGGCATGGGCGACGGCACCTCCAACGTCGGCCTCGGCATCCTCAACTCCTCGCCGGCCTTCGGCGAGCTGGACTGGCGCGAGGTGCTCAAGGCCTGGTGCGCCAGCATGCCGGAGGAGTGGGGCTACACGCCGGAGAACATGACCGACCCGATCCGCGGGGCCGCGCTGCCGATGGCCTTCAACCGGCAGCCGCACTACACCCGCGGCCTGCTGCTGGTCGGCGACGCGGGCGGCATGGTCAACCCGTTCAACGGCGAGGGCATCGCCTACGCGATGGAATCCGGCCAGATCGCCGCCGGGGTGATCGTCCAGGCCCTCGCCCGGGTGACCGACGGCGGCCGGGAGCGCGCGCTGCAGGCCTACCCGCGCATCCTCAAGGACGTCTACGGCGGCTACTACACGCTCGGCCGGGCCTTCGTGAAGCTGATCGGCAACCCGAAGGTCATGCAGCTCGCCACCCAGCGCGGGCTGACCCACCCGATGCTGATGAAGTTCGTCCTCAAGCTCCTGGCCAACCTCACCGACCCGCAGGGCGGCGACGCCATGGACCGCATCATCAACGGCCTGGCGAAGGCCGCGCCGAACGCCTGACCGGGCCGCCGCCGCCGCCCGCCGTCAGCCGCCCTTCCGGCGGCCGGCGGCGGAGCGCCGCTCGACGTAGTCGAGGCGCTCGGCGAAGACCCGGGCCGCGTCCGGGGTGAGCGTGCGCAGGGCGACCAGCGCGGAGAAGACCACGTCGCACAACTCGTGCTGGACGTCCTCCCAGCTGTGGGTGACCCCCTTGCGCGGGTTCTGGCCGGTCGCGCCGATCACGGCGGCACCGACCTCGCCGACCTCCTCGGTGAGCTTGAGGATGCGGGCGAGCCGCTCCTCGCGCGGGGGGAGCGGGCTCTCCTCGTCGAGCCAGGCGACCAGGTGGTCGACGCTTTCCCAGATCCTGCTGTCCATGCGGTGCCGCTCCCGTACGGTGTCGGTGGCCCGTCGATGGGCCTGCTCCACCGTACGGGAGTGCGACGGCCGGCTCAGCGGGCGGAGATCTTCACATTGCGGATGTTCACCGGCAGGTTCGGGAAGCCGTCGCCGGGGTTGTTCTGGTCGTCCTCGCCGCCGGCGGCGATCTTCTGCAGCACGTCCAGGCCCTCGGTGACCCGGCCGAACGGGGTGTAGGCGGGGGAGAGCTTGGTGTCCTTCCAGACGAAGAAGAACTGGCTGCCGTTGGTGTTCGGCCCCGCGTTGGCCATCGCGACCGTGCCGGCCGGGTAGGTGGCGCCCTCCAGGTTCTCGTCCGGGAAGGAGTAGCCAGGGCCGCCGCTGCCGGTCCCGGTCGGGTCGCCGCACTGCAGGACGTAGAGCCGCTGGGTGGTGAGCCGGTGGCAGTGGCTGCGGTCGAAGTAGTCGCGCTCGGCGAGGAAGCGGAACGAGAAGGTCGTGCAGGGGGCCTTGTCGGTGAGCGCCTGGAAGGTGATCGCGCCCTGGGAGGTCTTCAGCGTCGCCTTGTACGGCTTGGCCGCCTTGCGGGCGTCGAAGACCGGGATGCCCTTGAAGTTGTCGGCGGGGACGGCCGGGGTGTAGGTGCAGGCGACCCCGGCCGCGCCGGCGCCGGAACCGGTCGACGGGGTGTCCGCGACGGCGGTACCGGTGCTCGCGACGAGCGGCAGGACGGTGGCGGCGGCGATCAACGCCCAGTGCTTGCGCGTCACTTGACTGGCCTTCCGGTGGGTGGGGGACGGCTGGGTCGGCATGGCGACATCATCCACGGCGGCGTGGAGATCCGGTAGGGGGCGGGAAACCGTTGATCCGGAGCGGAGAGGTGCGCGAGGATGGCGGCCCCGCTCCGCTCCGGGATCCGTCCGACGACGTGCGACTCTCGTGGGCCCGGCCCCGCCCGCTTCGAGCGCCCCGCGCCCGGAGCACCCCGAGAGGCTCCGCCCGTGCGCGCTCCGTCCTCCGTCCTGCTGCGTGATCTGCCGGTGCTGCTGGTGGCGGTGGTGTGGGGGTCGAGCTTCCTGGCGGTGCAGCGGGTGGCCGAGCCGGGGACGGTGGTGGCGATGCTGGTGCTGCGGTTCGGCCTGGTGCTGCCGGTCCTGGGGCTGGCCGCCTGGCGCCCGTTGCGCCGGCTGCGGCCCGCCGAGTGGCTGGGCGGGGCCGGGCTGGGGCTGGTGCTCGGGGCGATCTTCCTCCTGGAGACGTTCGGCGCGGTGCACACCTCGGCGACCAACGCCGGCCTGATCATCAGCCTCACGATCGTGTTCACCCCGCTCGCGGAGAGCGCGCTGACCCGGACGCCGCTGCCGCGCCCCTTCCTCGCGGCCGCCGCTCTGGCGGTGCTGGGCATCGCGCTGCTCACCGGGGACGGCGGACTGCGCGCCCCGGCCCCGGGCGACCTGCTGGTGCTCGGCGCCGCCGTGGTGCGGACGGTCAACGTGCTGGCCACCGCCCGGGCCCGGTCGATCCGGGAGAGCGACACCCTGGCCGTCACCTGGGTCCAGCTGGCGGCCGCGACGCTGGTCTTCGCCGTCGTCGCGCCGTTCGCCGGCCCGCTGCCCTGGACGGTCGCGGCCGGCTTCGGTCCGGCCGAGTGGGGCTGGCTGCTGCACCTGTCGCTGCTCTGCACGCTGTTCGCCTTCTTCGTGCAGATGTGGGCCGTCCGCACCACCTCGCCCTCCCGGGTCAGCCTGCTGCTGGGCACCGAGCCGCTCTGGGCGGCGGTGTTCGGCATCACCCTGGCCGGCAACCACCTCGGGCCGCTCGCCCTGCTCGGCGGCGTCCTCGTCCTGGCGGGTACCGAGTGGGGCCGGCGGACCGCCTCGGCGCCCCGGCCGGAGGCGGCCGGCGCGGAGCGGCAGTCCCTCCCGGCGTGACGCCGGAAGGCGGCGTTCGCACGCCGTTCACGCGCTTGTGAACGAAGGGTCAAGCAGGCGTTCGCGGAGCCGCCACCCCTGCGGGTGAGCCGCTATAACACGTCAACCAGGCGCCCGGAAATTTGCTCTGGGCGAGGCATGGTTGATATAGGTGCGCGGCTCTGACCAGCCGCTTCGCAGATGAATACGACTGCTTGTGACCATTTGACTTCTTTGTGTAGACAAATCTCGCCATGCTCACCTTCGTCACCATTCACGAGGTGGCGGAGATCACAAAGATCGCCTTGAACTGCGTGTCGCAGATCACAAGCCGACGGGCATAGGATGCGCTCGTTCCAGGCTTTGTGAACTGCCTCACATGGGGTGGATCCGGGAACTGGAATGCCGGGTTCACCACAGCGTGACCCGTCGGTTCCGATCTGCAGTCAAGGACGACTGGACGGAGGGAGCGGGGGCTATGAATGCCTACGCGCCGATCCTCGTACTCGGTGCCATCGCGGCGGCGTTCGCGGTCGGCTCCGTCGTGATGGCCTCACTGACCGGCCCGAAGCGCTACAACCGGGCCAAGCTGGAGGCGTACGAGTGCGGCATCGAACCGACCCCGCAGCCCGTGGGCGGCGGTCGGTTCCCGATCAAGTACTACCTGACGGCGATGCTCTTCATCGTCTTCGACATCGAGATCGTCTTCCTCTACCCGTGGGCCGTGAGCTTCGACGCCCTGGGGATCTTCGGGCTGGTCGAGATGCTCCTGTTCATCGCCACCGTCTTCGTCGCCTACGCCTACGTCTGGCGCCGCGGCGGTCTGGAGTGGGACTGACCGCTGACTTTGTGAACGTGCGGACAAGCCAACGGACTTGAGGGCATTGAGAGGGATCTGATGGGAATCGAGGAGAAGCTGCCGAGCGGCTTTCTGCTCACGACCGTGGAGACGGCCGCCGGCTGGGTGCGCAAGGCGTCGCTCTTCCCGGCCACCTTCGGGCTGGCCTGCTGCGCGATCGAGATGATGACCACCGGCGCCGGCCGCTACGACCTGGCCCGGTTCGGCATGGAGGTGTTCCGGGGCTCGCCCCGGCAGGCCGACCTGATGATCGTGGCGGGCCGGGTGAGCCAGAAGATGGCCCCGGTGCTGCGCCAGGTCTACGACCAGATGGCCAATCCGAAGTGGGTCATCTCGATGGGCGTCTGCGCCTCGTCGGGCGGGATGTTCAACAACTACGCGATCGTGCAGGGCGTCGACCACATCGTCCCGGTGGACATCTACCTGCCCGGCTGCCCGCCCCGCCCGGAGATGCTGATGGACGCGATCCTGAAGCTGCACGACAAGATCCAGCACGAGCCGCTCGGCGTGAACAAGCGCCGCGCCGAGGAGCTGGGCGAGGCGCTCGCGCTGCAGGCGACCCCGGTGAGCGAGATGCGGGGGCTGCTGCGATGAACGACCAGGTACCCGAGACCCGCCGCGAGCCGCACCGCGAGATCCCGGTCGAGGTGGTCGGCCGCCGGCAGGGCATGTTCGGCGCCCAGGGCAGCGGCGACACCTCCGGCTTCGGCGGGCTGGTCGCCCCGATCGCCCTGCCGCCGGCCAGTGAGCGCCCGTACGGCGGCTGGTTCGACGAGGTCGCCGACGAGCTGGAGGGCGCCCTGGAGGAGCAGGGCCTCGACCCGGCCGAGGTGATCGAGAAGACCGTCGTCGACCGCTCCGAGCTCACCTTCCACATCGCCCGCGAGCACCTGCTGCGCACCGCCCGCACCCTGCGCGACGACCCGGCGCTGCGCTTCGAGCTCTGCCTCGGCGTGAGCGGCGTGCACTACCCGGGCGACCAGGGCCGCGAGCTGCACGCGGTCTACCACCTGCGCTCGATCACCCACGGCCGGCTGATCCGGCTGGAGGTCACCGCGCCGGACGCCGACCCGCGCGTCCCGTCCGTGGTCAGCGTCTACCCGACCAACGACTGGCACGAGCGCGAGGCCTACGACTTCTTCGGCCTGGTCTTCGAGGGCCACCCGGCGCTCACCCGGATCATGATGCCGGACGACTGGCTGGGGCACCCGCAGCGCAAGGACTACCCGCTCGGCGGCATCCCCGTCGAGTACAAGGGCGCCCAGATCCCGGCGCCCGACCAGCGGAGGTCGTACAGCTGATGAACACCCAGCACTACGAGGAGACGCACCGGGACGGCACCGCCGAGGCGGAGGCCCGGGACACCACCGAGGGCCGGGTCTTCACGGTCACCGGAGGCGACTGGGGCGAGGTGGTCGAGGCCGTCGGCCGGGCCGACGACGAGCGCATCATCGTCAACATGGGCCCGCAGCACCCCTCCACCCACGGGGTGTTGCGGCTGATCCTGGAGATCGACGGCGAGACGGTGACGGAGGCCCGCTGCGGCATCGGCTACCTCCACACCGGCATCGAGAAGAACATGGAGTTCCGCAGCTGGGTCCAGGGCACCACCTTCGTGACCCGGATGGACTACCTGACCCCGCTGTTCAACGAGACCGCCTACTGCCTGGCGGTCGAGAAGCTGCTCGGCATCAGCGGCGACATCCCCGAGCGGGCCGACGTCATCCGGGTGCTGATGATGGAGCTCAACCGGATCGCCTCGCACCTGGTCTGCCTGGCCACCGGCGGCATGGAGATCGGCTCCACCACGCTGATGATCTACGGCTTCCGCGACCGCGAGCTGATCCTGGACATCTTCGAACTGGTCACCGGCCTGCGGATGAACCACGCGTACGTCCGCCCCGGCGGCCTCGCCCAGGACCTCCCGCCCGGCGCGGTCGACCAGATCCGCGAGGCCGTGAAGACCTTCCGCTCCCGGATGCACGAGTACGACAAGCTCGCCACCGGCAACCCGGTGTTCAAGGCCCGGCTGGTCGACGTCGGCTTCCTCGACCTGCCCGGCTGCCTCGCCCTCGGCGCCACCGGCCCGATCCTGCGCGCCACCGGCCTGCCGCACGACCTGCGCAAGACCGACCCGTACTGCGGCTACGAGAACTACGACTTCGAGGTCGCGATCGCCGACAGCGCCGACTCCTACGGCCGCTTCCTGATCCGCCTGGAGGAGATGAAGCAGTCGCTGCGGATCGTCGAGCAGTGCCTGGACCGGCTGCGCCCCGGCCCGGTCATGGTGGGCGACAAGAAGATCGCCTGGCCGGCCCAGCTCGCCGTCGGGCCGGACGGGATGGGCAACTCCCTCGACCACATCCGGAAGATCATGGGCACCTCCATGGAGGCCCTGATCCACCACTTCAAGCTGGTCACCGAGGGCTTCCGGGTCCCGGTCGGCCAGGCCTACGCGGCGGTCGAGTCGCCCAAGGGCGAGCTGGGCGTGCACGTGGTCAGCGACGGCGGCACCCGCCCGTACCGGGTCCACTTCCGGGACCCGTCGTTCACCAATCTGCAGACGATGGCGGCGATGTGCGAGGGCGGCCAGGTGGCCGACGTCATCGTCGCGGTGGCCGGGATTGACCCGGTGATGGGAGGCGTGGACCGGTGACAGACGTCCAACTGGGGATGCCGGCGCTGCCGGCCCGGCCGTACCCCGAGGAGGTGCACGCCCGGCTGGCCGCCGACGCCGCCGAGCTGATCGGCCGCTACCCGGTGGCCCGTTCCGCCCTGCTGCCGCTGCTGCACCTGGTGCAGGCCGAGGAGGGCTTCGTCAGCCCGACCGGCATCCGGTTCTGCGCGGAGCAGCTGGACCTCACCACCGCCGAGGTCACCGCCGTCGCCACCTTCTACACCATGTACCGGCGCCGGCCCGCCGGCGAGTACCACGTCGGGGTCTGCACCAACACCCTGTGCGCGGTGCTCGGCGGCGACCAGATCTTCGCCGAGCTCCAGGAGCACCTCGGGATCGCCAACAACGAGACCACCGGGGACGGCCGGATCTCGATCGAGCACATCGAGTGCAACGCGGCCTGCGACTACGCGCCCGTGGTGATGGTCAACTGGGAGTTCTTCGACAACCAGACGCCGGAGAGCGCCAAGCGGCTGGTCGACGACCTGCGCGCGGGCCGGGAGGCCGTCCCGACCCGCGGCGCCCGGCTCTGCTCGTTCAAGGAGACCGCCCGGATCCTGGCCGGCTTCCCCGACGAGCGCCCCGGCGCCGTCGACGAGTCCGGCGCCGGCGGCGCGCCCTCGCTGGCCGGCCTGCGGCTGGCCCGCGGCGAGGCCCTGCCCGGCACCGGCGGCACCCGCGTCGTCTCCCCCCGCCACGAGGGCACCGGCCAGGAAGGGAACGAAGCGTGATGACCTCCGCCGAGCCGGCCGAGAAGCTGCTCACCCCGGTGCTGTCCGCCTCCTGGGAGGACAGCCGCCCCTGGAGCCTGGCCACCTACCGCCGGCACGCCGGGTACGAGGGCCTGCGGGCCGCCCTCGCGATGCCCCCGGACGACGTGATCGCCCTGGTCAAGGACGCCGGCCTGCGCGGCCGCGGCGGCGCGGGCTTCCCGACCGGCATGAAGTGGCAGTTCATCCCGCAGAACGACGGGAAGCCGCACTACCTGGTGGTCAACGCGGACGAGTCCGAGCCGGGCACCTGCAAGGACATCCCGCTGCTGTTCGCCAACCCGCACTCGCTGATCGAGGGCATGATCATCGCGTCCTACGCGATCCGCTGCGACCACGCCTTCATCTACCTGCGCGGCGAGGTCGTCCCGGTGCTGCGCCGGCTCCAGGCCGCCGTCGCCGAGGCCTACGAGGCCGGGCTGCTCGGCAAGGACATCCTCGGCTCCGGCCTCGACCTGGACATCACCGTCCACGCCGGCGCCGGCGCGTACATCTGCGGCGAGGAGACGGCCCTGCTCGACTCGCTGGAGGGGCGCCGCGGCCAGCCGAGGCTGCGCCCGCCGTTCCCGGCCATCGCCGGCCTCTATGCCTGCCCGACCGTGGTCAACAACGTCGAGTCGATCGCCTCGGTGCCGCCGATCCTGGCCCGGGGCAAGGAGTGGTTCAAGGGCCTGGGCACCGAGAAGTCCCCCGGCTTCACGCTCTACTCGCTCTCCGGCCACGTCACCAACCCCGGCCAGTACGAGGCCCCGCTCGGCATCACGCTGCGCCAGCTGCTCGACATCAGCGGCGGCGTCCGGGCCGGCCACCGGCTCAAGTTCTGGACCCCGGGCGGCTCCTCCACCCCGATGTTCACCGACGAGCACCTCGACGTCCCGCTCGACTACGAGGGCGTCGGCGCGGCCGGCTCGATGCTCGGCACCAAGGCCCTGCAGATCTTCGACGAGACGACCTGCGTGGTCCGCGCGGTGACCCGCTGGACGGAGTTCTACGCCCACGAGTCCTGCGGCAAGTGCACCCCCTGCCGCGAGGGCACCTACTGGCTGGTCCAGCTGCTCAAGCGGATCGAGGCCGGCGGGGGCACCGAGGGCGACCTCGAGAAGCTCCTCGACATCGCCGACAACATCAACGGCAAGTCCTTCTGCGCGCTGGGCGACGGCGCGGCCAGCCCGATCGTCTCCTCGCTCCAGCACTTCCGGGCCGAGTACGAGCAGCACCTCACCGAGCGTCGCTGCCCGTTCGACCCGGCAGCCTCCACCGTCTGGGCCGACGGCCCCCGCCCCGGCCACCAGTCCGCCACCGAAAGGGAGGTGCACGCGTGACGATCACAGAACCCTCCACCTCCAAGGACGGGCAGGCCGCGGTCGAGCTGGTCACGCTCACCATCGACGGCGTCGAAGTGCAGGTCCCCAAGGGGACGCTGGTGATCCGGGCCGCCGAGCAGATCGGCACCCAGGTCCCGCGCTTCTGCGACCACCCGCTGCTCGACCCGGCCGGCGCCTGCCGGCAGTGCATCGTGGAGATCGAGGGCCAGCGCAAGCCGGTCGCCTCGTGCACCATCCCGGTCGCCGAGGGCATGGTGGTCCGCACCCAGGTCAGCTCGCCGGTCGCCGAGAAGGCCCAGCGCGGGGTGATGGAACTGCTGCTGATCAACCACCCGCTGGACTGCCCGGTCTGCGACAAGGGCGGCGAGTGCCCGCTGCAGAACCAGGCGATGTCCACCGGCGACACGGACTCCCGCTTCGAGGGGATGAAGCGCACCTACGAGAAGCCGCTGCCGATTAGCAGCCAGGTGCTGCTGGACCGGGAGCGCTGCGTGCTCTGCGCCCGCTGCACCCGGTTCTCCCAGCAGATCGCCGGCGACCCGTTCATCGACCTGGTCGAGCGCGGCGCCCTGCAGCAGGTCGGCACCGGCGAGGGCGACGACTTCGAGTCGTACTTCTCCGGCAACACCATCCAGATCTGCCCGGTCGGCGCCCTCACCTCGGCGGCCTATCGCTTCCGCTCCCGCCCGTTCGACCTGGTCTCCTCGCCGAGCGTCTGCGAGCACTGCTCGTCCGGCTGCGCCCAGCGCACCGACCACCGGCGCGGCAAGGTGCTGCGCCGGCTGGCCGGCGAGGACCCGGCGGTCAACGAGGAGTGGAACTGCGACAAGGGCCGGTTCGCCTTCCGCTACGCCCAGCAGCGTGACCGGCTCACCACTCCGCTGGTCCGCCGGGGCGACGAACTCGTCGCCGTCTCCTGGCCGGAGGCGCTGGCGGCGGCCGCCGAGGGGCTGCGCGAGGCCACCACCGGTGTGCTCACCGGCGGCCGGGTCACCGTCGAGGACGCCTACGCCTACGCCAAGTTCGCCCGGGTGGTGCTCGGCACCAACGACGTGGACTTCCGGGCCCGCCCGCACAGCGGCGAGGAGGCGGAGTTCCTGACCGCCGCGGTCGCCGGGCAGGGCGTGGACCTCTCCGGCGAGGGCGTGACCTACCAGGACCTGGAGGCCGCGCCGGTGGCGCTGCTGGTGGCCCTGGAGCCCGAGGAGGAGTCGCCGATCGTCTTCCTGCGGCTGCGCAAGGCCAACCGCAACCGCGGCCTGGCGGTCTTCTCGGTCGCCGCGCACGCCTCCCGGGGCCTGGCCAAGCTGCACGGGGCGCTGTTGCCGGCCGCCCCCGGCACCGAGGCCGAGTGGCTGGCCGCGCTCGCCGCCGACGAGCCGCTCAGCGACGACGCCGGCCGGGCCGCCGGACTGCTCCGCACCCCCGGCGCGGTGATCCTGGTCGGCGAGCGGGCGGCCGCCGCCCCCGGCGCGCTCACCGCCGCGCTGCGCCTGGCGCACGCCACCGGCGCCCGGCTCGCCTGGATCCCCCGGCGGGCCGGCGAGCGCGGCGCGGTCGAGGCGGGCGCCATGCCCGGCCTGCTGCCGGGCGGCCGCCCGGTCACCGTCCCGGCCGCCCGGGCCGAGGCCGCCGCCGTCTGGGGCGTGCCCGGGCTCCCCGAGCGGCCCGGCCGGGACACCGAGGACATCCTCGACGCGGCCGTCGGCGGCGAACTCGGCGCGCTGCTGGTCGGCGGCCTCGACCCGGAGGACCTGGCCGACCCGGCGCGGGCCGAGCTGGCCCTGGCCGCCGTCCCGTTCGTGGTCTCGCTGGAGCTGCGCCCGTCCGCCGTCACCGCGCACGCCGACGTGGTGCTGCCGGTGGCCGCGGTCGCCGAGAAGGCCGGCACCTTCCTGGACTGGGAGGGCCGGGTGCGGATGTTCGAGGCCGCGCTCAAGCCGGACCAGCAGATGGGCCGTCATCTGCACTCGGACCTGCGGGTGCTGAACATGCTCGCCGACGCGCTGGGCCACCGGCTCGGCCTGCCCGACGTCCGCGCCGCCCGGCTGGAGCTGGACCGGTTCGCGCCCTGGACCGGCGAGCGCCCGGCCGCCCCGGCCGCCCACCCCCGCGTGCTGCCCCGTCCGGCCACCGGCCAGGCGGTGCTGGCCGGTTGGCGCCTGCTGCTGGACCGCGGCTCGCTCCAGCAGGGCGACCCGCACCTGGCCGGCACCCGGCACCGCGCGGTCGCCCGGGTCTCGCCGACCACCGCCGAGGAGATCGGCGCCGCGGGCGCCCCCGCGCTGCGGCTCACCGGCCCGGCCGGCTCGCTCGTCCTGCCGCTGGAGATCAGCAAGGAGATGCCGGACCGCACGGTCTGGATCCCGCTCAACTCCACCCCGGGCGGCGCCCACCGCACGCTCGGCACCACCACCGGCCACCTGGTCACCATCGCCCCGGCGCAGGGCGTCGAGTCCGACGAGGAGGAGAAGTGAACCCCACCTCGCACCCGCTGGCCGGGTACGACCTCGCCGCGTACGAGACGCTCGGCTTCTTCGGCCGCGACCCCTGGTGGCTGGTCCTGCTGAAGGCGGTGTTCTGCTTCGCCTTCCTGGTCGGCACGGTGCTCGTGGCGATCGTCTGGGAGCGCAAGGTGGTGGCCTGGATGCAGCTGCGCATCGGGCCCAACCGGCACGGCCCCTGGGGCCTGCTGCAGTCGCTGGCCGACGGCGTGAAGCTGGCGCTCAAGGAAGACCTGGTGGTCAAGGGCGCCGACAAGGCGGTCTACATCCTGGCCCCGATCGTCTGCGCCATCCCGGCGTTCATGGCCTTCGCGGTGATCCCGTTCGGCCCGGCCGGCAACGAGATCTCGGTGTTCGGCACCCGGACCCCGATGCAGCTGACCGACTTCCCGGTGGCGCTGCTGTACATCCTGGCCACCGCCTCGGTCGGCATCTACGGCATCGTGCTGGCCGGCTGGTCCTCCGGGTCGACCTACCCGCTGCTCGGCGGCCTGCGCTCCTCGGCCCAGATGATCAGCTACGAGATCGCGATGGGCCTGTCCTTCGCGGCGGTGTTCATCTACTCCGGCTCGATGTCCACCTCGGAGATCGTCTCCTCGCAACAGCCGACCTGGTTCGCGGTGCTGCTGCCGGTGTCGTTCATCGTCTACATCGTGGCGATGGTCGGCGAGACCAACCGCGCGCCGTTCGACCTCCCGGAGGCCGAGGGCGAGCTGGTCGGCGGCTTCAACACCGAGTACTCCTCGCTGAAGTTCGCGATGTTCATGCTGGCCGAGTACGTCAACATGGTCACCGTCTCGGCCGTCGCCTCCACCCTGTTCCTGGGCGGCTGGCGGGCCCCCTGGCCGGTCTCCACCTTCTGGGAGGGCGCCAACCACGGCTGGTGGCCGCTGCTCTGGATCGTCCTCAAGATCCAGCTTCTGCTGTTCTTCTTCATCTGGCTGCGCGGCACCCTGCCCCGGTTCCGCTACGACCAGTTCATGAAGCTCGGCTGGAAGGTGCTCATCCCGGTCTCGCTGGTCTGGCTGGTGATGGTGGCCGCCGTCCGGGCGCTGCGCAACGAGGGCTACGGCTTCGGCGAGGTGGTGCTGTACGTCGGCGCCCCGGTCGGCGCGCTGCTGCTGCTCGGTCTGCTGCGGGACGTCGTCAAGCGCCGGCCGGAGGCCGAGGACGGTGCGCCGAGCGGCGAGTTCGACCCGATGGCCGGCGGCTACCCCGTTCCACCGCTGCCCGGCCAGCAGCTCCCGCCGGTCCCGCGCCGGCGCAGCCGCGCCCCGAAGCAACTCCAGGACGCCCTCAACGGGGCCGACCATTCCGAAGGGAGCTGAACCGAGATGTCGTCCGACCAGAACCCCCGGACCGACCGGCCCGAGCGGGCCGAGAAGCCGTCCATCCTCGGACCGGCCGCCGGCTTCGGCGTGACCTTCAAGGCCATGTTCAAGAAGCGGCTCACCGAGCAGTACCCGGAGCAGAAGAAGCCCACCGCCCCGCGTTTCCACGGCCGCCACCAGCTGAACCGGCACCCGGACGGCCTGGAGAAGTGCATCGGCTGCGAGCTGTGCGCCTGGGCCTGCCCGGCCGACGCGATCTACGTCGAGGGCGCGGACAACCGGGAGGAGGAGCGCTACTCGCCCGGTGAGCGGTACGGCGCGGTGTACCAGATCAACTACGCCCGCTGCATCCTGTGCGGCCTGTGCATCGAGGCCTGCCCGACCCGGGCGCTCACCATGACCAACGAGTACGAGCTCGCGGACTCCTCCCGCAAGGACCTCATCTTCACCAAGGAGCAGCTGCTGGTCGGCCTCTCCGAGGGCATGGTCGACACCCCGCACGCGATCTTCCCGGGCGCCGACGAGGGCGCGTACTACCGGGGCGAGATCACCGCGGCGGCGCCGGGCACCGAGCTCCAGGAACGCACCGAGCGGGAGAAGGAGGCGCAGTCGTGACGGCCGCCCCCGCCGCCCTCGCCGCCGTCTCCGGCGCGACGTCCACCGGCGAGGCCGTCCAGTTCTGGGTGCTCGCGGTGGTCGCCGTCGGCGGCGCGCTGGGCATGCTGCTGATGAGGAAGGCGGTGCACAGCGCGCTCTGCCTGGCCGCCACCATGCTCGCCCTGGCGGTCTGTTACATGGCCCAGGGCGCGGTGTTCCTGGGCGTGGTGCAGATCGTCGTCTACACCGGCGCGATCATGATGCTCTTCCTGTTCGTGGTGATGCTGGTCGGCGTGACCAGCGCGGACTCGCTGAAGGAGCAGCTGAAGGGCCAGCGGTTCGCCGCCGTGCTCTGCGGGCTCGGCTTCGGCGTGCTGCTGGTCGCCGGGATCGCCAACGCCAAGCTGGACACCTTCGCGGGCCTCTCCGAGGCCAACGCCGAGGGCAACGTCCAGGGCCTGGCCCGGCTGATCTTCACCAAGTACGTGTGGTCCTTCGAGGTCACCGGCGCGCTGCTGATCACGGCCGCGATCGGCGCCATGGTGCTGACCCACCGCGAGCACGTGACGGCCCCGAAGACCCAGCGCGAGCTGGCCGCCCAGCGGGTCGCGGACAACCTGCAGGTCCCGCCGCTGCCCGCGCCCGGCGTCTACGCCCGGCACAACGCGGTGGACATCCCGGGCCTGCTGCCGGACGGCTCGATCGCCGAGGACTCGGTGATGGCGACCCTGCGCGAGCGCGGCCAGATCCGTGACGTCAGCCAGGAGATGCTGGCCCGGATGGCCGAGCTGGAGTCCACCACCGCCGACTGGCTGGGCCGCCCGCCGTCCGAGCGCCCGCCGGTGACCGGCCCGCGCCAGGCGCTGGAGCCGGTGGCCGCGAACCACCCGGCGCCGGCGAACCGCCCGGCGTCCGACCACGACGAGGAGGGGGCGGAGTGAATCCGGTCAACTACCTCTATCTCTCCGCCCTGTTGTTCACCATCGGCGCCTCCGGCGTGCTGATCCGGCGGAACGCGATCGTCCTGTTCATGTGCGTCGAGCTGATGCTCAACGCCTCCAACCTGGCGCTGGTCACCTTCTCCCGGATGCACGGCAACCTGGACGGCCAGATCATCGCGTTCTTCACCATGGTGGTCGCGGCGGCCGAGGTCGTGGTGGGCCTCGCGATCATCGTCTCGATCTTCCGGACCAGGCACTCCGCTTCGGTCGACGACAGCAACCTGATGAAGCTGTAGGCGGAGGGCCTCGGTGAACTCTCTCATTCCGCTGCTGGTCGCGGCTCCGCTGGCCGGCGCCGCCCTGCTGCTGCTCGGCGGCCGGGCCTTCGACCGGTTCGGCCACTGGCTGGCCACCGCGCTCGCCGCACTGTCCTTCGGCTTCGGCCTCGCGCTGTTCTCGTCCATGCTGGGCCGGGACGCCGAGGAACGCGCCGTCACCGAGCACCTGTTCAGCTGGATCCCGGTGAACGGCTTCCAGGCCGACGTCTCGTTCCGGCTCGACCAGCTCTCGATGACCTTCGTCCTGCTGATCACCGGCGTCGGCACGCTGATCCACCTCTACTCGGTGGGCTACATGGCGCACGACGAGCGCCGGCGCCGGTTCTTCGCCTATCTGAACCTCTTCCTGGCCGCCATGCTGCTGCTGGTGGTCGCCGACAACTACCTGCTGCTGTACTTCGGTTGGGAGGGCGTGGGCCTCGCCTCGTACCTGCTGATCGGCTTCTGGCAGCACAAGCCGAGCGCCGCGACGGCCGCCAAGAAGGCGTTCATCGTCAACCGCGTCGGCGACCTGGGCCTGTCCATCGCGATCATGCTGATGTTCGTCGAGTTCGGCTCCTTCGCCTTCGAGCCGGTCTTCGCCACGGCGGACAGCGCGAGCGAGGGCAAGCTGACCGCGATCGGCCTGATGCTGCTGCTCGCCGCCTGCGGCAAGTCCGCGCAGGTGCCGCTGCAGTCCTGGCTCGGGGACGCGATGGAGGGCCCGACCCCGGTCTCCGCGCTGATCCACGCGGCCACCATGGTCACCGCCGGCGTCTACCTGATCACCCGCTCCGGGGCGATCTTCAACCTGGCGCCGGACGCCCAGACCGCCGTCGTGGTGGTCGGCGCGGTCACCCTGCTCTTCGGTGCGATCGTCGGTTGCGCCAAGGACGACATCAAGAAGGCGCTGGCCGGCTCGACCATGTCGCAGATCGGCTACATGATCCTCGCGGCCGGCCTCGGCCCGATCGGCTACGCCTTCGCGATCATGCACCTGGTGACCCACGGCTTCTTCAAGGCCGGGCTGTTCCTCGGCGCCGGGTCGGTCATGCACGGCATGAACGACGAGGTGAACATGCGTCACTACGGCGGCCTGCGGAAGTACATGCCGGTCACCTTCGTCACCTTCGGCCTCGGCTACCTGGCCATCATCGGCTTCCCGGGCCTGTCCGGCTTCTTCTCCAAGGACAAGATCATCGAGGCGGCGTTCGCCAAGGGCGGCACCGAGGGCTGGATCCTCGGCCTGTGCGCCCTGACCGGCGCCGCCGTCACCGCGTTCTACATGACCCGGGTGATGATCCTGACCTTCTTCGGCGAGAAGCGCTGGCAGCCGGACGCCGAGGGCCACGAGCCGCACCCGCACGAGTCCCCACGCACCATGACCGTCCCGATGATCCTGCTGGCGGTCGGCTCGGTGTTCGCCGGCGGGCTGTTCGCGTTCAACAGCTCCTTCCTGCACTGGCTGGAGCCGGTCACCGGCCACGAGGAGGGGAACTCCCCGCTCGCCCCGCTGGTGGTCACCCTGCTCACCAGCGCCTGCATGGTGGCCGGCGTCGCGCTGTCGTACCTGGTGTACGGGCGCTCCGCGGTCCCGGTGGTGCCGCCCTACGGCTCGCCGCTCACCCGGGCCGCCCGCCGGGACCTCCTCCAGGACGACTTCAACCACGCCGTCCTGGTCCGCCCCGGCTCGGCGCTCACCGCCGCCCTGGTCTACTTCGACAGCCGCGGCCTGGACGGCTTCGTCAACGGCCTGGCCGCCACCATCGGCGGCGTCTCCAGCCGGCTGCGGAGGATCCAGAACGGCCATGTGCGCACGTACGCGCTCTCCATGTTCGGCGGCACGCTGGTGCTGGTCGCCACGACTCTCCTGATGAGGTCCGTCTGATGCACTCGGATTACACACGTCGTCAGGAGGCCGAGGCATGAGCGTCCTCCTCACCGCCACCTGCGCGGTCCCGGCGGCCGGGGCGGTGGTCACCGCCGCCCTGCCGGCCGGGACCACCGAGGCCCGGCGGCGGACCGCCAAGACGGCGGCGCTGGGCTTCTCCGCCGCCACCCTGGCGCTGGCCGGCGCGGTCGCCGTGCGGTTCGACCCGGAGGGCGCGCGCTACCAGCTGACCGAGTCCTACAGCTGGATCCGCTCCTTCGGCATCACCTTCTCGCTCGGCGTGGACGGCATCGGCGCCGTCCTCGCCCTGCTCACGGCCGTCCTGGTGCCGGTCGTGCTGCTCGCCTCCTGGCACGACGCCGACCCGGCGGCCCCCGCGCCCGCGTCCGCCCCCGAGGGAACGTTCGAGAACCGGCGCCGCACCCAGGGCTTCTTCGCCCTGGTCCTGGCGGTGGAGGCGATGGTGATCGTCTCCTTCTACGCCACCGACGTCTTCGTCTTCTACGTCTTCTTCGAAGCCATGCTGATCCCGATGTACTTCCTCATCGGCGGCTTCGGGGACCGGGCGGGCGGCCCCGAGTCCGACCGTCAGCGTTCCTACGCGGCGGTCAAGTTCCTGCTGTACAACCTGCTCGGCGGCCTGGTCATGCTGGCCGCCGTGATCGGGCTGTACGTGGTCGCCCAGGACCAGGGCCTGGCCACCTTCGACCTGCCGACGCTCACCGGCGCGGTGGCCGACGGCCGGCTCCAGTTCAGCGGCCCGGCCGAGAAGGCGCTGTTCCTCGGCTTCTTCTTCGCCTTCGCGGTCAAGGCCCCGCTCTGGCCGCTGCACACCTGGCTGCCGAACGCGATGGGCGAGGCCACCGCCGGCACCGCGGTGCTGATCACCGCGGTGGTCGACAAGGTCGGCACCTTCGCGATGCTCCGTTTCTGCCTCGGCCTGTTCCCGGACGCCTCGAAGACCTTCGCCCCGGCGATCCTGGTCCTCTCGGTGATCGGGATCATCTACGGCGCGCTGCTGGCCATCGGCCAGAAGGACATCAAGCGGCTGGTCGCCTACGCCTCGATCTCGCACTTCGGCTTCATCATCATGGGCATCTTCGCGCTGACCAGCCAGGGCCAGAGCGGAGCCACCCTCTACATGGTCAACCACGGCATCTCCACCGCCGCGTGGATGCTGGTGGCGGGCTTCCTGATCTCCCGCCGCGGCTCCCGGCTGATCGCCGACTACGGCGGGGTGCAGAAGGTCGCCCCGGTGCTCGCCGGCACCTTCCTCATCGGCGGCCTGGCCACCCTCTCGCTGCCCGGACTGGCGCCCTTCGTCAGCGAGTTCCTCGTCCTGGTCGGCACCTTCACCCGGTACCCCGCGGTCGGCATCGTCGCCACCCTCGGCATCGTGCTCGCCGCGCTGTACGCCCTGCTGCTCTACCAGCGCACCATGACCGGCCCGGTCAAGGAGGGCGTCAGCGGCATCACGGACCTCAAGGCCCGCGAACTCGCGGTGGTGGCCCCGCTGGTGGCGCTCACCGTGCTGCTCGGCGTCTACCCGAAGCCGCTCACCGACCTGGTCAACCCCTCGGTGAACGCGACCCTCTCGCAGATCCACCAGACCGACCCGGCGCCGGCCCACCCGGTCGCCGACCACGGGACCGCCCAGGACGGGACCGCCCGCTCAGGAGGTGAGCACAAGTGAGCACCGGATGGCTCGCCGCCGCCGGCGGCGGTACCCAGAGCATCCCCGCGCCGCACATCGAGTACGGCCAACTCTCGCCGATGCTGGTGGTGTTCGGCGCCGCCGTGGTCGGCATCCTGCTGGAGGCCTTCCTGCCCCGGCGGCTGCGGCACTGGGCCCAGGTGGTGACCGCGCTGACCGGCCTGGCCGGCGCGTTCGTCGCCGTCGTGGTGCTCGCCGCCCAGGGCCACGGGACCACCAAGGTCGACGCGGTCGCGATGGGCTCGGTCGCCCTGGACGGTCCGACGCTCTTCCTCCAGGGCGTCATCCTGCTGGTCTCGGTGGTCGCGGTGCTGACCTACGCCGAGCGCCGGCTGGAGCCCAAGGCCGGGGGAGCGCCGGCCGACGCGTTCGCCGCCCAGGCCTCCGCCACCCCCGGCGGCGAGCAGGAGCGCGGCGCGATCCGGGCCGGCTTCACCACCAGCGAGGTCTTCCCGCTCACCATGTTCGCGGTCGGCGGCATGCTGCTGTTCCCGGCCGCCAACGACCTGCTGACCATGTTCGTCGCGCTGGAGGTCTTCTCCCTCCCGCTCTACCTGCTCTGCGCGCTGGCCCGGCGCCGCCGGCTGCTCTCCCAGGAGGCGGCGGTCAAGTACTTCCTGCTCGGCGCCTTCGCGTCGGCGTTCTTCCTGTTCGGCACCGCGCTGCTGTACGGCTTCGCGGGCAGCGTGCGGCTCGGCGAGATCGCCGACGTCATCTCCGGCAACGCGCTGCTCACCCCGGCGCTGGTCTCCTCGACCCAGAACGACGCGCTGCTGCTGGTGGGCCTGGCGATGCTGTCGGTCGGCCTGCTCTTCAAGGTCGGCGCGGTGCCGTTCCACTCCTGGACCCCGGACGTCTACCAGGGCGCGCCGACCCCGGTCACCGGCTTCATGGCGGCGGCGACCAAGGTGGCCGCGTTCGGCGCCGTGCTGCGGCTGTTCTACGTGGCCTTCCCGGCGCTGCGGCTGGACTGGCGGCCGGTGCTCTGGGGTGTGGCGATCCTCACCATGGTGGTCGGCGCGGTCCTCGCCGTCACCCAGCAGGACGTCAAGCGGCTGCTCGCCTACTCCTCGATCGCGCACGCCGGCTTCATCCTCACAGGGGTGATCGCCAGCAACCGGCAGGGCGTCGGCTCGGTGCTGTTCTACCTGCTGGCGTACTCCTTCGTGACGCTCGGCGCGTTCGCCGTGGTCACCCTGGTGCGCGACTCCAAGGGCGAGGCCACCCACCTGTCCAGCTGGGCGGGCCTGGGCCGGCGCTCCCCGCTGGTCGCGGCGGTGTTCGCGCTCTTCCTGCTGGCCTTCGCGGGCATCCCGCTGACCTCCGGGTTCACCGGGAAGTTCGCGGTCTTCCAGGCCGCGGCGGCCGGCGGGGCCACCCCGCTGGTGATCGTGGGCGTGCTCAGCTCGGCGGTGGCGGCGTTCTTCTACATCCGGGTCATCGTGCTGATGTTCTTCTCCGACCCGCAGCCGGGCGGCCCGACCGTCGTCATCCCGAGCGCCTTCACGGCGACCGCGATCGGCCTCGGTGTCCTGGTCACGGTGGGCCTCGGACTGCTGCCGCAGTACTTCCTGGACCTCGCCTCGAAGGCCGTGTTCTTCGCCGGCTGACCGTCCGCCGACGGCCCGGCCGACCGCACCCGCGGCGGCCGGGCCGCATGCTCCCACGACCGTCCGGGTCGCGCCCGCCCGCGCGGCCCGGACGCGCCGTTCGGGTATCCGTGCTGGCCAGCGGGGACGCCCCGGGCATGACAGAGCCGCACGCCCGTGCAGTGATCCACTCGCGACCGGATACCCTGCCTGTATGGCCAGCGGCGGCACTCAGGGACCGGGCCGCTAGATCGACCAGGGACAGAGGAGTGGTCTTCGTGACCGTCGTGGGACCCTTTGGGCTCAGCGTGCAGGACCGCGATCTGACCCGCGACGTCCAGGCCGGGATGGACGCGGTGGAGATCGCGCTCACCGACGCCGTGAAGAGTGACGTCCCGTTCATCACCGTCACCGCCAGCCACCTGATGGAGGCCGGCGGCAAGCGCTTCCGCCCGCTGCTGGTGCTGCTCGCCGCCCAGTTCGGCGACGCCAACGCGCCCGGGGTGATCCCGGCCGCCGTGGTCGTCGAGCTCACCCACCTCGCCACGCTCTACCACGACGACGTCATGGACGAGGCCCCGGTGCGGCGCGGCGCCCCCAGCGCCAACTCGCGCTGGGACAACTCGGTCGCCATCCTGACCGGCGACTTCCTCTTCTCCCGCGCCTCCCAGGTGCTCGCCGACCTCGGCCCGGAGGCCGTCCGGCTGCAGGCCGACGCGTTCGAGCGGCTGGTCACCGGTCAGATCCTGGAGACCGCCGGCCCCGGCCCGGAGGACGACCCGCTCGACCACTACCTGAACGTGCTGGCCGGCAAGACCGGCTCGCTGATCGCCGTCTCCTGCCGGATAGGAGCACTGGCGGCCGGCGCCGAGCCGTGGGTGATCGACATCCTCAGCGCCTTCGGCGAGCGGATCGGCATCGCCTTCCAGCTGGCCGACGACGTGCTGGACATCGCCAGCGACGGCCACGAGTCCGGCAAGACCCCCGGCACCGACCTGCGCGAGGGCGTGGAGACGCTGCCGACCCTGCTGCTGCGCCAGATGCCCGCCGACCCGGCCGATCCGGCCGACGCCCGGCTGCGCGAGCTGCTCCGCAAGGACCTCGCCGACGACGAGCTGCACGCCGAGGCGCTGCACCTGCTGCGCCGCCACCCGGCGCTGGAGCACGCCCGCCGGGAGACCCTGCGGCACGCCGAGGAGGCCCGGGCGCTGCTGGACCCGCTCCCGGACGGCCCGGCCAAGGACGCGCTGCAGGCGCTCTGCGACACGGTGGCCATCCGCACCATGTGACGGCCCGGCGCCCCGCCCGGAGCGGGCGGGGCGAATCGCCGCCCGTGGTCCCGAGGGGCGTGCGGATGGGGGAGACTGACACCCGTCAGCACCGTGTCCGCACCTCCGCCCATCCGGAAGGCCGCCATGCTTCGCGTCGTCATCGCCGAGGACTCCGTACTGCTGCGGGAGGGCCTGACCCGGCTGCTCACCGACCGCGGCCTGGAGGTGGTGGCCGGTGTCGGGGACGGCGACGCGCTGATCAAGACCATCCACGACCTGGCCGCCGACGGCGCGCTGCCCGATGTGGTGGTCTCCGATGTGCGGATGCCCCCCTCCCACACCGACGAGGGCCTGCGCGCCTGCGTCACCCTGCGTGGCCTGTATCCGGAACTCGGTGTGCTCGTGCTGTCACAGTTCGTCGAGGAGCGCTACGCCTCCGAACTACTGGCCGGTTCCACCCGCGGCGTCGGCTACCTGCTGAAGGACCGGGTCGCCGAGGTCCGCGAGTTCGTGGACGCGGTGGTCCGGGTCGCCGAGGGCGGCACCGCGCTGGACCCGGAGGTCGTCCAGCAGCTGCTGAGCCGCAGCCGCAAGGGCGACGTGCTGGCCGGGCTGACCCCGCGCGAGCGCGAGGTGCTGGGGCTGATGGCGGAGGGCCGGACCAACACCGCGGTGGCCAAGCAGCTGGTGGTCTCCGAGGGCGCGGTGGAGAAGCACGTCAGCAACATCTTCCTGAAGCTGGGGCTCGCGCAGAGCCCCGGGGACCACCGCCGGGTCCTCGCGGTGCTCACTTATCTGAATTCCTGACCGGCTCGCCGCCGCACCCTTCGGAGCGGGTGTTCGCACTCGAACCGAACCGTCCATCCGCGGACCCAAACCGGTCGTTCACGGCGTTTTTCGAGGGTGCGGCGGTGATTTTCCGCCGCATCGGGGAGTTCCGTCCAAGGCAATCCTTACCCGCATAGGATGCGAGAGGTGCACCAGGCGGACGGGGCACACGGCTCACGCCCGCGGCTGGTGCCCACGAGGAGGTCCGCGGCAGTGACCAGTCAGGTCGATCAGTCAGAAGCAGTGGACGGCTCGGACGGCGACGAGGGCCGCTCCGGGCCCGGCGGGGGCAGCTCCGGCCCTGCCGTGCCGGTCGGTCCGCAGCACCGGGGCGCCAAACCGATCCGCAGGCTGGACCGGGTGATCATCAGGTTCGCCGGGGACTCCGGCGACGGCATGCAGCTCACCGGCGACCGCTTCACCTCGGAGACGGCGTCCTTCGGCAACGACCTCTCCACCCTGCCCAACTTCCCGGCCGAGATCCGCGCCCCCGCCGGAACCCTGCCGGGCGTCTCGTCCTTCCAACTCCACTTCGCCGACCACGACATCCTGACCCCGGGGGACGCGCCCAACGTCCTGGTGGCGATGAACCCGGCCGCCCTCAAGGCCAACCTCCCCGACCTGCCGCGCGGCGCGGAGATCATCGTCAACACCGACGAGTTCACCAAGCGCGCGCTGGCCAAGGTCGGCTACGGCGCGGACCCGCTGGCGGACGGCTCGCTGCAGGGCTACCACCTGCACAAGGTGCCGCTCACCACGCTGACCCTGGAGGCGCTCAAGGACAGCGGACTCGCCCGCAAGGACGCCGAGCGGGCCAAGAACATGTTCGCGCTGGGCCTGCTCTCCTGGATGTACCACCGCCCGACCCGCGGCACCGAGTCCTTCCTGCGCACCAAGTTCGCCAAGAAGCCGTTGATCGCCGAGGCCAACATCAACGCCTTCCGGGCCGGCTGGAACTTCGGCGAGACCACCGAGACCTTCGCGGTCTCCTACGAGGTGCCGCCGGCCAAGCTGCCGCCGGGCCGCTACCGCAACATCTCCGGCAACCTGGCGCTTTCCTACGGCCTGATCGCCGCCGCCCGGCGCTCCGGACTGCCGCTCTACCTGGGCTCCTACCCGATCACCCCGGCCTCCGACATCCTGCACGAGCTCAGCCGGCACAAGAACTTCGGCGTGCGCACCTTCCAGGCCGAGGACGAGATCGCCGGCATCGGCGCGGCGCTCGGCGCGGCCTTCGGCGGCGCGCTCGGCGTGACCACCACCTCCGGCCCCGGCGTGGCGCTCAAGAGCGAGACCATCGGCCTGGCCGTCTCGCTCGAACTCCCGCTGCTGGTGGTGGACATCCAGCGCGGCGGTCCGTCCACCGGCCTGCCGACCAAGACCGAGCAGGCCGACCTGCTGCAGGCGATGTTCGGCCGCAACGGCGAGGCCCCGGTGCCGATCGTGGCCCCGGCCACCCCGGCCGAGTGCTTCGACGCGGCGCTGGAGGCGGCCCGCATCGCGGTCACCTACCGCACCCCGGTCTTCCTGCTCTCGGACGGCTACCTGGCCAACGGCTCGGAGCCCTGGCGGATCCCGGAGGTCGACGAACTTCCGGAGATCGACCCGGACTTCGCCACCGCCCCGAACCGCGAGGACGGCGCGTTCTGGCCCTATCTGCGCGATCCCCGGACGCTGGCCCGCCCGTGGGCGCTGCCCGGCACGGCCGGCCTGGAGCACCGGATCGGCGGCATCGAGAAGCAGGACGGCACCGGCAACATCTCCTACGACCCGGCCAACCACGACTTCATGGTCCGCACCCGGCAGGCCAAGGTGGACGGCATCGCGGTGCCCGACACGGTGGTCGACGACCCCTCCGGCGAGGCCAGGGTGCTGGTGCTCGGCTGGGGTTCGACGTACGGCCCGATCACCGCGGCGGTCCGCCGGGTCCGGGCGGACGGCGGCGAGATCGCCCAGGCGCACCTGCGCAACCTCAACCCGTTCCCGGCCGACCTCGGGACGGTGCTGCGGAGTTACGACAAGATCATCGTGCCCGAGATGAACCTCGGCCAGCTGGCGCTGCTGCTGCGCGCCAAGTACCTGGTGGACGCGGAGTCCTACAACCAGGTGCGCGGACTTCCCTTCAAGGCGGCGCAGTTGGCGGACGTGCTGTGGGCGGCGATCGGCACCCTGGACGAGGAGGACAACCGATGAGCGAGAAGTTCCCCTCCTTGAAGCTGGTCCCGAAGGCCGAGGCGCCGCAGAGCGCCAAGGAGTTCAAGACCGACCAGGAGGTGCGCTGGTGCCCCGGCTGCGGTGACTACGCGATCCTGGCCGCGGTACAGGCGTTCATGCCGGAGCTGGGGATCAGACGGGAGAACACCGTCTTCGTCTCCGGTATCGGCTGCTCGTCGCGGTTCCCGTACTACATGAACACCTACGGGGTGCACTCGATCCACGGCCGCGCCCCGGCGATCGCCACCGGGCTGGCGACCTCCCGGCGGGACCTCAGCGTCTGGGTGGTGACCGGCGACGGCGACGCGCTGTCGATCGGCGGCAACCATCTGATCCACGCGCTGCGCCGCAATGTGAATCTGAAGATCCTGCTGTTCAACAACCGTATCTACGGCCTGACCAAGGGCCAGTACTCGCCGACCAGTGAACTCGGGAAGATCACCAAGTCCACGCCGATGGGCTCGCTGGACGCCCCGTTCAACCCGCTCTCGCTGGCCATCGGCGCGGAGGCCACCTTCGTCGCCCGGACCGTCGACTCCGACCGCCAGCACCTCCAGTCGGTGCTGCGGGCGGCGGCCGAGCACGAGGGCACCGCGCTGGTCGAGATCTACCAGAACTGCAACATCTTCAACGACGGCGCCTTCGAGGTGCTCAAGGACGCCGGCACCCGGGACGAGGCGCTGATCCGGCTGGAGCACGGGCAGCCGGTGCGCTTCGGCGCGGACCGCGCCCGGGGCGTCTTCCGCGGCGCCGACGGCGAGCTGTTCGTCGACGCCGTCACGGCGGAGAACGAGTCCGCGGTGCTGGTCCACGACGCCCACGCGGCCGGCCCGGCCACCGCGTTCGCGCTCTCCCGGATCGCCGACGCGGACACCCTGCACCACACCCCGATCGGCGTGCTGCGTGCCGTCCGCCGCCCGGTGTACGACGAGCTGATGGCCGGCCAGCTGGCCACCGCCGCCGCCGACCGCGGCGAGGGCGACCTGGCCGCGCTGCTCACCGGCGGCGACACCTGGACGGTCGACTGAGCCCGTCCGGTCCGACGTCCGACGAACGCGGCGGCGCCCCCGGCCCTTCCGGCCGGGGGCGCCGCCTTCCCGTCGCTACCGCTGCCCGGCCCACTCCACCAGCTGGACCACGACCCCGTTGGGGTCGGTGACCTGGAAGAGCGTCTCGCCCCAGGGCTCCTCGCGCAGCGCCATGGTGACCTCCACCCCGGCGGCCCGCAGTCGCGCCTCCTCGGCGGCCACGTCGCCGACCACGAAGGCCAGGATCAGCCCGGCGGCGACCTGGTCGCGGAAGCCCTCCGGCAGGACCTCGATCCCCTTCTTCAGGAAGACGACGCTGACCCCGGCGCTGTCGTGCCCGAGGGAGACGAACCCGTCCGCGGCCATCTGCTCGGTGAACCCGAAGTGCTCCCGCAGGAACGACGCGGACGCCTCGACGTCCTCGACGGTGAGCGAAACGGCGGAGGAAGTGATCTGCATGTCCGGTGAATCCTCTCGTCGGACTGTTTTCCCGTACGCAGTACACTATACGCAGTACGGAGTATTTGGAAACAGTGATCCCGGTCACGCCGCGGGGTGGATCTTCCTAGTCCAGCCCGGGCAGCGGGTCCTGGTCGACGTCGTGCCGGGTCACGCGCTCGGCCGGGTCGCGGCACTCGGGGCCGAGGCGGAGGATGCGCGACTCCGGGTCGTGCAGCGGGCGGTGGCAGCGGCGGCAGGTCACCCGGGGGCGGACGGCCTCCCGGGTGTCGGTGCCCGGCAGTGGATCGGGGTCGGCGGAGGTCATGGCCTTGACCGTACCGGCGGGCGCGGCGTGAAAGGATCGGCTCCATGGCCAATGACCGCAGTGGCGCCGGGGACCCGGCGCGCACGCTCGAGCTGCTCTGGGGCCTGTCGGCGCAGGAGAAGCCCGGCCGGCGCGGCCCCCGGCAGGCGAAGTCCCCGGCGGAGATCGCCGCCGTCGCGATCGGGATCGCGGACGCCGAGGGGGTGGACGCGGTGACCATGCGGCGGGTCGCCCAGGCGCTCGGCCTCTCGCCGATGGCGCTCTACACCTATGTGCCCGGCAAGGCCGAGCTGCTCGACCTGATGCTGGACACCGTCTACGCCGCGATGCCCCGCAGCGCCCCCGCCGGAGACGGCTGGCGGGCCCGGGCGGCCGCCGTCGCCGACGACAACCGCGCCCTGTACCGCGCCCACCCGTGGACGGTGGCGGTCGCCACCAGCCGCCCGCCGCTCGGGCCCGGTCTGATGGCGAAGTACGAGTACGAGCTGCGCGCCCTGGAGGGCACCGGCCTGCCGGACGTCGAGCTGGACGCCGCGCTCACCCATCTGCTGGGCTTCGTGGAGACCTGCGCCCGGATGGCGGCGGACGAGCGCGCCGCGCGCCAGGAGAGCGCGATGACCGACGCCCAGTGGTGGGCCGCCAACGCCGAACTGCTCGCCCGGGTCTTCGACGCCGAGCGCCACCCCGTCGCCGCCCGGGTCGGCGCCGCCGCCGGCGAGGCGCACGGCGGCGCGTACGACCCGGACCACGCCTACGCCTTCGGCCTGGCCCGGGTGCTGGACGGCCTGGCCGCCCTCATCGAGCGGCGCCGGGCCGACGGTTAGCGCCCCCGGGCGTCGTACTCGTCGCGGGCGGCCATGACGGCGGGGACGCGCTCCTCGGTCCAGTGCGCCAGTTCGGCGACCAGTCGGGCGGCCTCCCGGCCGAGCGGGGTCAGGCTGTAGTCGACCCGGGGCGGGATGACGGGGTGGGCCTCGCGCAGCACGAAGCCGTCGCGCTCCAGGGTCTGCAGCGTCTGGGCGAGCATCTTCTCGCTCACCCCGGTGATCCGGCGGCGCAGCTCGCTGAACCGGTAGCCGCGCTCGTGCAGCGCGCCCAGCACCAGGACGCCCCAGCGGCTGGTGACGTGCTCCAGCACGCCCCGGGACGGGCACATCCGGTCGAAGACGTCGGGCGGGGGCAGCGGGCCGGAGGTGGGCGCGGTCCCCGTCGTGTTCATTACCTGCATATCAGTACCCTACTTTGAAGTGCGTACTTTCGAAAGGTTAGTGCCACCCCTAGGGTGAGTTCCGAAGCCGGAAGTTCAACGGACAACCACCCCAGGGAGCAGCACCATGTACGTCGTCACCGGAGCCACCGGACAGCTCGGCCGCCTCGTCGTCGAGGGCCTGCTGGCCAAGGTCCCCGCGAGCGAGGTGGCGGTGCTCGTCCGCTCCGCCGAGAAGGCCGCCGATCTCGCCGAGCGCGGGGTGACCGTCCGGGTGGCCGACTACAACCGCCCGGAGAGCCTCGCGGGCGCCTTCGCCGCCGGCGACAAGGTACTGCTCATCTCGGGCAGCGAGATCGGCAGCCGGGTGCCGCAGCACACCGCCGTGGTCGAGGCGGCGCGGGCCGCCGGGGTCGCCCTGCTCGCGTACACCAGCGCCCCGGGCGTGGCCACCTTCAAGCTGGCCGACGAGCACAAGGCCACCGAGGCCGTCATCCGCGAGTCCGGGCTGCCCTTCGCCCTGCTCCGCAACGGCTGGTACACCGAGAACTACCTGGGCGACGCGGCCGGCGCGGTCGAGCGCGGCGCGGTGGTCGGCAGCGCCGGCCAGGACGGCCGGATCGCCACCGCCCCGCGCCGGGACTTCGCCGACGCGGCGGTGGCCGTGCTCACCGGCGAGGGCCACGAGAACGCGGTGTACGAGCTGAGCGGCGACGCCGCCTGGACCCTGCCGGAGCTGGCCGCCGAGCTGGCCCTGGCCTCGGGCAGGCCGGTCGCCTTCCACCCGGTGACGCCGGAGGAGCACCTGCGGATCCTGGTCGGCGCCGGCCTGCCGGAGGGCTTCGCGGAGATCCTGGTCGACGTCGACGCCGGCATCGCGCGCGGCGAGCTGGCCGGCACCCCGGGCGACCTGGCCCGGCTGATCGGCCGCCCGACCGTCCCGCTGGCGCAGAGCGTCAAGGCCGCGCTGGGCGCCTGAGCCCCGCCCGGCACCCCGTCCGGCACCGCCCGCGGCACCCGCCGCGGGCGGTGGCGTCCCCGCGCTCACGGCAATGTCATGACCAAAATGCGAATACGGAGATGACAGGCGCCGCCGCGCCCGCTACCGTCGGCTCGACACTCGCGCGCGGAGGGCAGGCGGTCCATGCCAGAGACGACCCAGCAGGAGGCGGCCGGACGCGGCCTCTGGTACGGCTTCGCGGCCTACGGCATATGGGGCCTGTTCCCGCTCTTCTGGCCGCTGCTGGAGCCCGCGGCCGCCGACGACATCCTGGCGAACCGGATGGTCTGGTCGCTGGTCGCGGTCGTCCTGCTGCTGGTCGTCCAGCGGCACTGGGGCTGGATCCGCCCGCTGCTGCGCCAGCCCCGCCGGCTCGCGATGCTCGGCGCCGCCGCCACGGTGATATCGGTCAACTGGGGCGTCTACATCTGGGCCGTCAACGCCGGGCACGTGGTGGAGACCAGCCTCGGCTACTTCATCAACCCGCTGGTCACCATCGCCTTCGGCGTGCTGGTGCTCAAGGAGCGGCTTCGCGCCGCCCAGTGGGTGGCGGTGGGCATCGGCGCCCTCGCGGTGGCGGTGCTGACCGT
The DNA here is from genome assembly GCF_040302725.1 of Kitasatospora sp. NPDC097605. Classification (NCBI taxonomy): domain Bacteria; kingdom Bacillati; phylum Actinomycetota; class Actinomycetes; order Kitasatosporales; family Streptomycetaceae; genus Kitasatospora; species Kitasatospora sp. NPDC097605. The sequence continues at coordinate 53,525 of NZ_JBEOSF010000046.1, forward strand.
CGGCTACGGGCGGCTGCCGTGGATCGCGCTGACCCTGGCCCTCTCCTTCGCCACCTACGGCCTGCTGAAGAAGACCGTCGGCCTGAGCGGGCTGGAGAGCCTGGCCGCCGAGAGCGCCTTCATGTTCCCCTTCGCCCTCGGCTACCTGGTCTACCTGCAGGTCTCCGGCCGCGGCACCTTCGGGCACGCGGTGTCCGGCGAGTACGGCTGGGGGCACAGCGGGCTGCTGATGCTCTCCGGCGTGATCACCGCCGTCCCGCTGCTCTTCTTCGGCGCGGCCGCCGTCCGGGTGCCGCTGAGCATGCTCGGCCTGCTCCAGTACCTGGCGCCGGTGTTCCAGTTCCTGATCGGCATCGCGGTCTTCCACGAGTCGATGCCGCCCGCCCGCTGGGCCGGCTTCGCCCTGGTGTGGGCGGCGCTCGCGGTGCTCACCTGGGACGCGCTGCGACGGGTCCGGGCCGACCGGGCGGCCGTCCGGGCCCGGACGGCCGCCGCTCCCGCCGACGCCACCGCCGGGCCGGTGCCGGTCAGGCGGTGATGTCCCGCGCGGTGAACCGGGACCAGGCCGCCGAGCCGAACACCGCCACGTAGGCGGCCTGCAGCCCGAGGTTCTTCAGCACCCCGTCCCAGTACATCGGCTCCCGCAGCAGGTCGCCGAAGGTGAGCCAGTGGTGGGTGAAGAGGAACGGCTGGATCGCGTGCAGCTGCGGGAAGCTGTCCAGGATCTGCACCGTGATCACCAGGCCGACGGTGGCCGCCATCGCCGCGATGCCGCTGCCGGTGAGCGTCGAGACGAACAGCCCGATCGCGACCAGCCCGGCCAGCGAGGCCGCGACCACGGCGGCCACCAGGACCGCCCGCAGCAGGGCCTGGCCCAGGCCGATGGTCTCCCCGGAGATCAGCGTGACGTCGCCGACCGGGAACAGCGCCGTCCCGGCGATCACCGCCGACAGCGCCACCGTCGCCGTCGCGGCCAGGCAGAACGCCAGCCCGGCGGTGAACTTGGCGGCCAGCAGCCTGGTCCGCCCGGCCGGCGCCACCAGCAGGTAGCGCAGGGTGCCGGTGGCCGCCTCGCCCGCCACCGAGTCCCCGGCGACCACGCCGACCGTCATCGGAAGGAAGACCGGCAGCGCCACCGCGAGCGCCGTGAACACCAGGAACAGGCCGTTCTGGGTGACCTGGGCGATGAACGCCGGGCCCTCGCCGCCGCGCGGCCCGTCCGTCTCGATCCGGACCACCACGCCGATCAGCACCGGCAGCACCGCCAGGATCCCCAGCAGCACGAGGGTCCGCATCCGGCGGAAGGTCAGCAGCAGCTCGTTGCGGAACAGCGCCAGGAACCCGGCCGCCGTCTGCGGCCGCCGCGCGCGCGGCGCGGCCGCGACCGCCGGCACCGCCTCAGCCCGCGACATCGAAGCCCTCCCCGGTCAGCGCCACGAAGGCGTCCTCCAATGTGCCCCGCTCCACGCCGAAGCCGTGCACCCGGACCTCCGCCGCGACCAGCCCGGGCAGCGCCTCCTCGTCCAGCGCGCCGGCGTCGCCGTCCACCCGGTCGTCGCCGATCCGGACCTCGGTGACCTTGTGGGCGAGCAGCACCTCGCCGGCCCGGTGAGTGTCCGGGGTCCGCACCACCAGCCGGCCGCGGGCCCGGGCGGCCAGCTCGGCGACGGTGCCCTGCACCACCAGCCGGCCGCGGGACATCACCGCGGCATGGGTGCAGACCTGCTCGATCTCGTCCAGCAGGTGCGAGGAGAGGAAGACCGTGGTGCCCTCGGCCGCCACCTCCCGGACCAGCGCCCGGATCTCCCGCATGCCCTGCGGGTCCAGGCCGTTGGTGGGCTCGTCCAGGACGAGCAGCTCGCGCGGCTGGAGCAGCGCCGAGGCCAGGCCGAGCCGCTGCTTCATGCCCAGCGAGTAGGCCCGGGCCTTCTTGCCGGCCGCGGCGGCCAGGCCGACCCGCTCCAGCGCCTCGGCGACCCGGTGCCGCCGGGTGCGGGGGTCGGACGTCGGGTCGGCGGCGTCGAACCGGGCCAGGTTGTCCCGGCCGGAGAGGAAGCCGTACAGCGCCGGCCCCTCGATCAGCGCGCCGACCCGGGGCAGCACCGTGGCCACCGAGCGCGGCATCGGCTCGCCGAGCACCGTCGCCACCCCGGCGCTGGGGGCGATCAGGCCCATCAGCATCCGGATGGTGGTGGTCTTGCCGGAGCCGTTGGGGCCGAGGAAGCCGAAGACCGAGCCCCGGGGGACGCTCAGGTCCAGCCCGTCCACGGCGAGCTGGCCGCCGCGGAACCGCTTGGTCAGGCCCCGGGTCCTGATCACGTCGTCGGACGGAGGGGAGGGCGAAGCGGCACCGGGGGCCGGGCGCGCCACCGCGCCCGGCCCCCCGGCCGGCTCCGTAACGTCCCCCGTTACGGAAGCCCGGGTCACTACTTCACCCCGGCCGCACTCTGCAGCACCGGCAGGGTCACCGCGCCCGCGAAGACCCGGCCGTCGTCGGTGACCAGCACGTTCAGCACCTTGGTGCTGATCAGCGAGCCGCCGGCGACCGGCTTGCCCAGCGACTTGACCAGCGCCAGCGGGTTCTGCGCCGTGCCGGCACCGGCGCCCGGGCCGTGGCCGCCCCGGCCGCGCGGACCCTTGCCCTCGGCCGGGACGACCACGTCGCCGGTGGGCAGCTTCGCCGAGAGCACGGCCGTCCAGCCCTCGCCGATCACGTTCAGGCCCTCGGCGGCGGCCCGGGCCTCCTCCGGCGTCACCTCGTCGCGCGGCGCCCCGGAGGCCTTCTGCTCCGTCACCTTGGCGCCCTTGGGCACGGTGAACTCGAAGGTCTTCGCGGCCGGCCGGGCGAACGAGACCGAGGTGAAGTGGACGTCCAGCACCGTGCCGCCGTCCGTGCCCCTGACCACGACCGACAGCGGCACCCCGTTGTCGGCGGACACCGCGATCCGCACCTCGCCGATCGTCGAGCCGGGCCTGGTGGGCTTCACGCTCAGCTTGTAGGCCTTCTGCCCGGCCACCGTCGCGGTGCCGTCCACCGTGACGGCGGTGGAGTCCGCGCCCGCGGTCAGGAACTGCCGGGCCGCCTCCTGCGGGGTGGCCGGCACACCGGTCAGCGGCGCCTTGCCCGGGTGTCCGTCCGCCCCCGCCTCCGGCCGGGCCCCGGTCAAGTGGACGGCCTCGTTGGTGCTGCTGTCCCAGGCCCAGACCTGGTCGCCGTTGCGGACCAGCTCGTACCCGGACAGCTGCTCCAGCAGGCCGATCCGCTGCCGGTCCGGTCCGTCCACCGCGACCCGCACGGTGTGCTCGCCGCCGAGCAGGCCGGTCAGCTTCGAGCCGGGAGCGGCGCCCGACGGCCCGTCCCCGCCGCCGCGCTCCGCGCCGCCGCCCGCGAGCCCGCCGGCCGCGGCGCCCAGCAGCTGGCTCGGCACGCCGAGATCGGTCGAGACCGACACCGTGCCGGAGAGCGACTGCGCCTCCGAGCCCAGCACCTTCGCCACCACCTGCTCCGCGGTCAGCGCGGGCAGCTCCGGCGGCGAGGAGTCCGCCAGCGCCGGCACCAGACCCACCCCGGCGGCGATCGCGGCCGTCACCGCCAGCGGCACGGCCACCCGCACCAGGGTGCGCCGGCGCGACGGGTAGGGAGCCGCGCCCTGCCACTCGTCCGCCGGGCCGCCGCCCTCGGTCGCCCTGTTGTCCGTCATCGGTCCAACCCCTCCGTCAGTCAACGACTGTCCCTGGGTATCCATTAGACGGTCCCGGGGCGTCCGCGTCATCGCCCTGCAGGGTGGGTTCCGGGTCGGCCTCGCGGCGCAGCCGACCCTGAGGCCTCCTCAGGGTCGGCTCCTCCGAACGCACGAGGAACGTACGTGGACTGGCGTAGTGTCGCGGCATGGACGCAACGAACATCCCGACCGCGAACGCGATGCGGCGCGCCCTGCGCCGGGCCCGGGACGGCGTCGCGCTGGACGCGACCGAGGCGGCGGTGCTGCTCCGGGCCAGGGGCGACGACCTGCGCGACCTCTGCGAAAGCGCCGCCCGGGTCCGGGACGCCGGCCTCGAAGCGGCCGGCCGGCCCGGCGTCATCACCTACTCCAAGAGCGTGTTCATCCCGCTCACCCGGCTCTGCCGGGACAAGTGCCACTACTGCACCTTCGTCACCGTCCCCGGCAAGCTGCGCCGCGAGGGACACGGGATGTTCATGTCCCCGGACGAGGTGCTGGAGGTCGCCCGGCGGGGCGCGGAACTCGGCTGCAAGGAAGCGCTCATCACGCTCGGGGACAAGCCCGAGGACCGCTGGCCGGAGGCCCGCGAGTGGCTGGACGCGCACGGCTACGACGACACCATCGCGTACGTCCGCGCCATGTCGATCCGCATCCTGGAGGAGACCGGACTGCTCCCGCACCTCAACCCCGGGGTGCTGAGCTGGACGGACTTCCAGCGGCTCAAGCCGGTCTCGGCCTCGATGGGGATGATGCTGGAGACCACCGCCACCCGGCTGTGGAGCGAGCCCGGCGGCCCGCACTTCGGCTCGCCCGACAAGGAGCCGGCCGTCCGGCTGCGGGTGCTGGAGGACGCCGGCCGCAGCTCGGTGCCGTTCACCAGCGGCCTGCTGATCGGCATCGGCGAGACCTGCGAGGAGCGCGCCGAGTCGCTGTTCGCGCTGCGCCGGGTCTCCCGGGCCTACCACGGCGTCCAGGAGCTGATCCTGCAGAACTTCCGCGCCAAGCCGGACACCGCGATGCGCGGCATGCCGGACGCGGAGCTGGACGAGCTGGTCGCGACCGTCGCGGTGGCCCGGCACATCATGGGCCCGTCCGCCTGTCTGCAGGCGCCGCCGAACCTGGTGGACGGCGAGTACGAGCGGCTGATCGCGGCCGGCGTCGACGACTGGGGCGGCGTCTCCCCGCTGACCCCCGACCACGTCAACCCCGAGCGCCCCTGGCCGCAGATCGAGAAGCTGGCCGAGCGTTCGGCCGCGGCCGGCTTCGAGCTGCGCGAGCGGCTCGCCGTCTACCCCGAGTACGTCCGTCACGGCGAGCCCTGGCTGGACCCGCGGGTGCTGCCGCACGTCCGGGCGCTGGCCGACCCCGCGACCGGCCTGGCCCGCCCGGACGCGGTGGTCACCGGGCACCCCTGGCAGGAGCCGGAGGACCTGCCGGACTCGTACGGCCGCACCGACCTGCACCGCGCCATCGACACCGAGGGCCGGACCGGCGACCGGCGGGCCGACTTCGAGGACGTCTACGGCGACTGGGAGGTGCTGCGCGAGCAGGCGGCCTCGGCCGTCCCCGGCCCGGCCGGGGCGCCGGAGCGGCTGGACGCGGAGGTCCGGGCGGCCCTGGCGGTGGCCGCCGACGACCCGGTCCGGCTGACCGACGAGCAGGCGCTGGCGCTGTTCCAGGCGGACGGCCCGGCGCTGGACGCGCTCTGCCGGATCGCCGACGCGGTGCGCCGGGACGCGGTCGGCGACGAGGTCACCTACTGCGTCACCCGGAACATCAACTTCACCAACGTCTGCTACACCGGCTGCCGGTTCTGCGCCTTCGCCCAGCGCCGCACCGACGCGGACGCCTACAGCCTCTCGCTGGAGCAGGTCGCCGACCGGGCCGCGCAGGCCTGGGAGGTCGGCGCCACCGAGGTCTGCATGCAGGGCGGCATCCACCCCGACCTGCCCGGCACCGCCTACTTCGACATCGCGCGCGCGGTGAAGGAGCGGGTGCCCGGCATCCATGTGCACGCCTTCTCGCCGATGGAGGTGGTCAACGGCGCCACCCGGACCGGGCTGTCGATCCGGGACTGGCTGCTGCGCGCCCAGGAGTCCGGTCTGGACACCATCCCGGGCACCGCCGCCGAGATCCTCGACGACGAGGTCCGCTGGGTGCTGACCAAGGGCAAGCTGCCGGCCGCGACCTGGGTGGAGGTCGTCACCACCGCGCACGAGCTGGGCATCCGCTCCTCGTCGACGATGATGTACGGGCACGTGGACACCCCGAAGCACTGGGTCGGCCACCTGCGGCTGCTCGCGGAGATCCAGCAGCGCACCGGCGGCTTCACCGAGTTCGTGACGCTGCCGTTCATCCACACCAACGCCCCGGTTTACCTGGCCGGGATCGCCCGGCCGGGGCCGACCGCGCGGGACAACCGGGCGGTGGTCGCGATGGCCCGGCTGCTGCTCCACCCGCACATCCGCAACATCCAGACGAGCTGGGTGAAGCTGGGGGCCGAGGGCGCCGCCGAGATGCTCCGCTCGGGCGCCAACGACCTGGGCGGCACGCTGATGGAGGAGACCATCTCGCGGATGGCCGGGTCGGCGTACGGGAGCTACAAGTCGGTCCGGGACCTGCGGGCGATCGCCGAGGCGGCCGGGCGTCCGCACCGGCAGCGCACCACCACCTACGGCGAGGTGCCGGCCGAGCGGCTGGCCGCCGCGCTGGCGTCGGACGGCCACCTGCCGGAGCTGCTGCCGCTGGTGGAGTGAGCGGGAAACCCTGCCGTCCCGTTCGGGCATTCGAATACAGTGCGAGGGCGCGCGACCGGCCGTGCGTCGCGCGACCCCGCCCGAACCCGGACGAAAGGCGCCCGTCGTGATGCCACTGTGGTCACGCGCCCAGCAGCAGGACTTCCGCAGCCGGGTGCGGGGGTGCCTGCTGGGCGGGGCCGTCGGGGACGCGCTCGGCGCGGGCGTCGAGTTCGAGTCGCTGGAGAAGATCCGCGCCGCGCACGGCCCGCTCGGCGTCACCGGGTACGTCCCGGCGTACGGGCGGCTCGGCGCCGTCACCGACGACACCCAGATGGTGCTGTTCACCCTGGACGGGCTGATCCGCGCGCACATCCGCCGGGACACCGGCAGCTGGCACCCGCCCACCGACGTCCACCGCGCCTATCTGCGCTGGGCCGCCACCCAGCGGGACTGGGGCCCGGACGAGCGGCGCGCCGACCTCGGCTGGCTGGGGCGCGAGGAGTGGCTGTACGCGCAGCGCGCGCCCGGCCAGGCCTGCCTGTCCGGCCTCTCCGGTCCGGACGCCGAGCGGCTCGGCACCCTGGAGGTGCCGAAGAACCCGCACTCCAAGGGCTGCGGCACGGTGATGCGGGCGGCGCCGTTCGGACTGCTGACCACCTGGGAGCCCGGCCTGGTGTTCCAGCTGGCGGTGGAGTGCTCGGTGCTGACCCACGGCCACCCCACCGGCTACCTCTCGGCCGGCGCGCTGGCGGTGATCGTCCAGACCGCCGCCCGCGGCGGCACCCTGGAGGAGGGGGTGCACCTGGCGCTCGCGCTGCTCTCCGAGCGGCCGGCGCACGAGGAGACCACGGCGGCGCTGCGGGCGGCGCTGGACGCGGTGCGGGCGGGGGAGCCGTCCGCGGAGCGGGTCGAGGCGCTGGGGGAGGGCTGGGTCGCCGAGGAGGCGCTGGCGATCGGGGTGTACTGCGCGCTGGTCGCGCACGACGTCCGGTCCGGGCTGCTGCTGGCGGTGAACCACTCCGGGGACAGCGACTCCACCGGCGCGATCTGCGGCAACCTGCTCGGGGTGCTGCACGGTGACACCGCGCTGCCGCCCGGTCTGGTGGCGGGGCTGGAGGGGCGCGGGGCGCTGCTGGAACTGGCGGACGACTTCGTGCTGGAGCTGATGCACGGGCCCGAGCTGCACAGCGCCGACACCCCGGAGGGCGCGGCCTGGGCGGCCCGCTACCCGGTGCTCGGCTGACGCGCCGTCCGTCGCCGCCCGGGGCTCTGTTGACGTGCCCATGCCCGTGAACGCCAAGATGCCCGTAGCGGTGTCCGCCGCCCACGGAGGGCGGTGGACACCGCTACGGGCACCTGGCCGAGAAGCGGTGCGAGCGGATCAGAACCCGCCGAACACCCCGGCGCCCGCGTCGGCGGCGAACGTGTTCCAGGCCTCGGCGGAGAAGCGCAGTTGCGGACCCTGTGGGTCCTTGGAGTCACGGACCGCCACCAGGTCGGCGGCCGGTACGCGGATCTCCACACAGGCGCCGTTGCCGCCGCTGTGACTGCTCTTGCGCCAGCTCGTCCCGTTCTCGAAGGTGGTGCTCATCGGTGGTATCCCTCTTCAATGTCGGCTATCAGTGTCCGGGTCTCGGCCACCCCGAGCGCGGCCGCCCGCAGGTGGTCGTAGAGACTGGTATAGCGGCGCACGTCGGCCTCCTTCTCGAGGTAGAGATCGCTCGTCACCCCTTCGAAGTAGACAACTGTGGAATCGGCTGACTCCGGGAACTCCAGCAGGGAGAATGTCCCGGTCATGCCGGGGTGGGCCCCGTGCGAGAACGGGATGACCTGGATGGTGATGTTGGGGCGCTGGCTCAGCTCCAGCATGTGCTTCAGCTGGTGGGCCATCACCTCCTTGCTGCCGACCTCCCGGCGGAGCACCGCCTCGTCTATCACGGTCCACAGGCTGCCCAGCTGGTTCTCGCCGTTGACCCGGTCCTGACGCTTCATCCGGACCTGGACGCGGCGCTGGACGGCGAGCGCGTCGGTGTCCGGCTGGGTGCCCTCGACCACGGCCTGCGCGTACTGCTCGGTCTGCAGCAGGCCGGGGACGAAGGAGGACTCGTAGGCGCGGATCGAGGAGGCCTCGGCCTCCAGGCCGATGTACACGCTGTAGGGCGTGGGCATGTCGTTGAAGTCGTGCCACCAGCCGCGCTGACGGGACTCCCGGGCCATCTCCATCAGGCTGGCCCGCATCGCCTCGTCGGTGACGTTGTAGACGTCGCAGAGGTCGCGGACGTCCCGCTGGCTGATGCTGCGGCGGCCGTTCTCCAGCCGGCTGATCTTCGACTGGGAGACCATCAGCCGGCCGGCCACCTCCTCCGCGGTCATCCCGGCCTGGTCCCGGAGCTTGCGCAGTTCCGCGCCGAGACGTCGCCGGCGCACCGTGGGATTGATGTTCGCGGACACGTCGACCTCCGGTCGGGCCTCTGGTGATCGTTGGAGCGGCAGTCCTCGGAACACGGTGGAAATCTGGATCAACCCCCTGATGGTGAGCAGCATGTCACCCCGGATCAGGTCGGCGCCGGGAAATCACGGGAGCGCAGTAGAACAGATCATCGGAAAAGCGCTTCGGTGAGACAGTGGGCACCCCCGAGTGGTAGAGGCGCCCCGGTCCGGTCCGGTGGTGGTGCGGCGGCGGTGACGGACGTGGTGCGGGTGCGGCTCCTGGGCCGCGCAGGTGCTGGTGGCACGTGCGGGGGCGGTATGCGGCCGGGGGTCCGGGTGGGGGCCGGACCGGTCGGGGGGACGGCGGAGGGGCGGTCGCCCGGCGACTTCCGTCGCTGGGCGACCGCCCCTTCTCACTGCCGGGTGCTGTCGGGTGCTGCCGGTTGCTCGGCGCCGCCTTGGGGCGCGAGCGGTGCGGTGTGCGCTGCTGTACGCGCCGGTCCGTGCCCGGCGCGCGGGAGCGGTTCGTGCGGCCCCGGGCGCGGGGCCCGGTGCGCCGTGCGGTCCCGTCGGCCCCGCGGCCGCGGAGCCGTCAGCGGACTCCGACGCGGGACGCCGCGACCCGGCCGCCGCCGCGTCCGGCGGCCGCGCGTGGGCCGGGCCGGCCGCCCGGGCCCGGCGCCGCCGATCCGGCCTGGGCGGAACGGTTCTGCTGGCTCGGCAGGCCGTTCTGCACGTCCATCACGGCGTGCGCGACCATCCCGCCCAGCGGGTCGTAGCGGATCAGATCGCGCAGCCGGGAGCGCGAGGAACGGCCCTCGTTGCCCGGGTAGAGGTGCTTGCCCAGCCCGACCGAGTGCGCCAGCGCGGCGAGCGCCGCCGTCCGCGGGTCCGGCGGCACGCCGGTGCGGATCGCGGTGTCCAGCCGCTGCTTGATCGCGGCGTTGGTGCAGTCGTCGGACGCCTGGTAGCGCGTCGTCGGCAGCACCCCGCACACCTGGCCGGGCACGGCGGTGACCATGCCGCACCGCTCCAGGTGCGCCAGGTAGGTCTGCCGCAGCCCCAGCCGGGGCCCGCCGATCCAGTGCGCCGCCCGCACCGGGCTGCCGCGTCGTCGCAGCAGCTCCAGGGCATGGTCGAGTGTCGGGTCGCCGGTCGGCCGTGGCAGCACCACGGCGATGCGGTCGCCCTCCGGAACGATCCGTCCGGCCAGGGACAGCTCGACGAGCTGGGCCCCGGCGAGTCCGAGGTCGAGGGTCTGCGGCTGCGCCGTGGTGCCCGTGGCCGGGTCCAAAGCGAGCAGCAAGAGCTCCTCGGGAACAGTTCTGCGGCTCTTGCCCATCCAAGCCTCCCCGCGTGGATGGGAAACAGCGTGACGCCTCTCACACGGGCTTGTCGAGTACGCCTCCGAATCGTGACCTTGCGATCGAGCGGGGGAACCGGCCGTGGCGGGCCCGGCGTCTGACCGTTGAACAGGCCGCGGCGCGGCCGTGCCGCGCTGATAACCGCCGGTCGGGCGGGGTGTGGGCGACCGGATTCGGTCGTCGGTGGCGGAGACTGTACAGGTACACGGGGCGGGGTGCCGGCTTCCCGAAATACGGGTTCGCCGGTGCCCCGCCGGGCGTTGAGGAGGCTGGGTTACGTGGGCGAGTCCCCCGACAGGGTGCTGCGGGACGGCGAGCGGGCGCGGGAGCGGGACGGCGAACGGGCCGGTGGCGCCGCGTCGGCCGAGGAGGCGGCCGTGCCGGCGGTGGACCCGGCGGCGGACCCGGCGACGGGGGAGTCCGGGCCGGACCGGGTGCCCGCGGACGCCGACTCCGGGACCGCCGTCGAGGCCGAGGCCGACGCCGACGCGCCGGACGTGGACCCGGCCGATGCGAACCCGGCCGACGAGGACTCGGCCGACGAGGACTCGGCGGACCCCGCGGACGAGGACGCCGCCGCCGAGGGCTCCGACGCGGGCGCCGATGCCGACGGGGCGGCGCCGGCCGCCCGGCCCGGGCCCACCGTGCAGCTGCGCGTCCGGGATGCGGACCGCCGGACGACCTCGCTGCGGCTGCCGGCCGACCAGGCGACCACCACCCTGCGGCTGCCCGCCGATGACGCGACCACCGCCCTGCGCCTGCCGGAAGAGCCGCGCGAGCCCGCCGCCGCGGCCGCGCCCGGCGCCCCGGAACCCCCGGCGGGCACCGACCCCCGTCTCGCGATGCGGACCGACCCGGTGGGCGGCGAGGACGGCGCCCCGGCCGGTCCCGACGCCGCCGCGACGGAGACCGAGCCGCCCGCGCGGGCCGAGAAGTTCGAGAAGCGGGAGGACGCCGAACGGACCCGCGTCCTGCGCGTCCCCGCCGCCGCGTCCGCCGCCGTCCCGGACGCCGCCCCCGGCACGGACACCGTCCCGGCGCCGCCCGCCCCGCACCCGCTGCCCGAACCGGCCCCCGTCCCGGAGCCGGTCCCCGAGCCGCACCCGGAGCCCGAGCCGCTGCCCGAACCCGAGCCGACCCCCGGCCCGGAGCCGCTGCCCGCGCCCGGGCCGGCCCCGAAGCCGAAGCCCGCCCCGGCGCCGGCGCCGCTGCCCGTCCCCGACCCGCTGCCCGCCCCGGTGCCGGAGCCGCTGCCCTTCCCGGAGTCCACCTCCGAGGCGATGGAGGTGCTGGCCGCGCTCAACGGCCGGCCGGTCTCGCCGCTGCGCCGCGCGCTCAAGCGGATCACCATCTGGACGCTCTTCCTCGCCGTGGTGCTCGGTGCCGTGGTCACCGCCCAGCTGCTGCGCCCGCTGCCGGCGAGCAAGGTGCGGCTGACCGCCTCCGGCGGCTACGCCTTCGCCGGCGACCCGCTCGACCTGGCCTGGCCCGCCAAGGGGCAGTCGGCCGCCGAGGTGGTCGGCATCGGCAGTCTGGGCAGCTCCGGCCCGGAGACGCCGGCGTCGATCGCCAGCGTCACCAAGGTCATGAACGCCTACCTCATCCTCCAGGCGCACCCGCTGAAGAAGGGCGAGGGCGGTCCGAAGATCACCGTCGACAAGCAGGCCGCCCAGGAGTCCGGCAACGTCGACGAGTCCCGGGTCACCCTGACCGAGGGCCAGCAGCTCAGCCAGTACCAGGCGCTGGAGCTGCTGATGCTGCCCTCCGCCAACAACGTCGCCCGGCTGCTGGCCCGCTGGGACGCCGGGTCGGAGGAGGCGTTCGTCAAGAAGATGAACGACACCGCCGCCAGGCTCGGCATGACCAACACCACCTACACCGACCCGGCGGGCTTCAACCCGGAGACCAGGAGCACCGCCAAGGACCAGCTGAAGCTGGCCGAGCAGGTGATGCAGGACGAGATCTTCCGGCAGATCGTCTCCACCCCGGACACCACCTTCAACAACCAGAAGATCTCCAACACCAACACCCTGATCTCCGCGAAGAACGGCGTCATCGGCGTCAAGACCGGCTCCAGCACCCCGGCCGGCGGCTGCCTGATGTGGGCCGCCTACAAGGAGATCGCCGGTGTGCGGCGGATGATCATCGGCGTCACCCTGGGCCAGCCGGCGACCGCCGCCGAGCCGAGCATCCTCAAGATGGTGCTGAACGTCAGCGCCAAGCAGATCCAGGCCGCGCAGAACGGGATCACCGGGCAGACCCTGGCCAAGCAGGGCGACGTGGTCGGCCGGGTGGAGGACGGCCTCGGCGGCTCCGTCCCGGTGGTCGCCGCCCAGGACCTCACGGTGGCCGGCTTCCCCGGCGTCACCGGCACCCTGGTGCTGGACCCGCTGAAGGTCGGCCACCAGCTGCCGGCCGGCACCAAGGTCGGCGTGCTGCGCACCGGCGAGGGCGACAACCGGGTGGAGGTGCCGGTGGTGCTCCGGTCCGACCTCGCCCCGCCGTCCATCGTCTCCCGGCTGACCCGCGCCCTGTGAGGCCGGTCGGCTGAGCCGAGGACGGACCCTGGGGGCGGTCCGCGGTCAGAACCGCGGGCCGCCCCACCGCCCCGGCGCGGTGCGCGAGCCCAGCAGCCGGGCCATGGTCTCCTCCTCGGCCGCCACCCGGCCCAGCGCGATCGCCAGGGTCAGCCCGGTGAACACCACGATCAGCCAGGAGAGCCCGGTGAACACCACGCCGAACGGGCCGAACTGGCCGATGCTGCGGCTCATCGCGCCCGGCAGGTAGACCCGCGAGGCCACCCCGATCCCCACCACCGCCACCCCGCAGAGCACCGCGCCCGGCAGCAGCGGCAGCCAGCGCACCCGGGCGCCGAGCAGCAGGTGCTGGGTCCACCACCACAGCGCCGTGGCGAGCAGGAAGGTCAGCGGCACCCCCAGCCAGGCGCCCAGGCCGAAACCGTCCTTGACCGGGGTCTGGAACACCAGGCACACCAGCCAGACCAGCAGCCAGATCAGCCAGCGCCAGGCGGCCACCCTGGTTCCCGCCCTGGGCAGCTCCCAGCAGCGCTCGCAGACCCGTTGCATCGCCCGGCTCAGCGCCGTCGCCGACAGCAGGGTCACCAGCGCGCCGACCACCCCGAAGCCGGTCTCCTGCTCATGGCCGGTCCCGAGCATCTGCTGCACCGACTGCGCCGCGGCGCCCTCCAGGCCCAGCTCCTTGCGGAGCGAGCGCACCACGCCCTCGCGGACCGCCGAGGGGGTGAAGACCGCCACCACGAACAGCGCGGGCAGCGCGCTCAGGAACGCCTGCGCGGCCAGCCGGGTCGCGGAGTCCAGCAGGTTGACCCGGAGCAGCTGGCGCAGTGCCCGGCCGACCAGCGGGACCTGCTCGGGCAGTCCGCGGGCGGACCCGGCCAGGGCCGCCGACCGGCGGCGCCACCGCGCGGTCCGCCGGTCGTCCCGGTCGTCCCGGTCGTCCTGGCCGGCCGGCTGCCCGTTCGGCTGCTCGCTCACCCGCCGTCCTCCCGACCGTGGTCGCCGGGCTCCATGGTCGCCCCGCCCCGGGCGGGGCGCACCCGGACCGGGCGCGCGGGGCGGCTCAGCGCCCGGCGCCGGTCCCGTCCAGCAGCGCGAGCGTCATCCCGCCCAGCTGCGTCACCCGCTGCGGTGTCCCGAACCGGGTCCGCAGCGCCTGCGCCTGGTCGTCGGGCAGCGCGGTCAGCGGGTCGGGGGCGTTGCCCAGGACGACCAGCCAGACGCGGCTGCCCGGGCCGGTGCACTCGGCGGGGCGCGGGCACGGCACCGGGAAGAGGTCCTCGGCCTCGACCGCCCCGGACGCCTCGAACAGCGGGTACGGCCGCACGCCGTCGGGCAGGTAGTAGGTGACACCCGGCCCGACCATCGACCAGGCCTGGTCGCCGAGCGGCACGGCCAGGCCGTCCCCCGGCCGGTAGCCGGTCGCGATCAGCCGGGCCACCTCCCGGTACGGCTCCCGGAACAGGGCGTGCGAGCCCGGGTAGCGCATCAGCGACTGCGTCGGCAGGGCCGTCACCCCGGCCACCGCCACCACGCCGACCGCGAGCAGCAGGCCCGCGGCCCGCACCTCCGGAGGGGTGCGGCCGGGCCGGGCGGCGGCGGTCACCGCCGCGTAGGCCGCTCCTATCCCGCAGCCGGCCAGCGCGGCCCAGGCGGGCACCGTGAACAGCAGGTACCGGTCGAGGAAGTAGGAGGTCGGGCCGAACGAGATGGCCCAGACCGCCACCACCGGCAGCACCGCGAGCAGCAGCAGTTGCAGCGCCGGCCCGCGCCGCCCGGGCAGCACCAGGGCCAGCACCGACAGCACCAGGAAGACGTGGAACACCCGGGCCGACCCGAACAGCGGTTCGCCGAAGTGCCACAGCTGGTCCAGGGTCGGCTCGCCGAGCCAGCCCAGCTGCCGGCCGGACTGCCGCCGGCCCAGCAGCGCCACCGGCAGCACCAACGCCCCCAGGGCGACGAGCACCACGGTGAGCCGGCCGAGCAGGCGCCACAGCGCCGTGCCGCGGGTCCGCCACAGGTAGGGCGCGACCAGCGCCGCGTGGCCGGCCAGCGCGCTCAGCGAGACCAGGTGCGCCGCGCCGGCCACCGCCATCGCCAGGCCGTACGGCACCCACCGGCCCAGGGTCGGCCGCTCCAGCGCGCGCAGCAGGAACCAGCTCGCCGCCGCGACGGCGCAGGTCACCAGGGCGTACGAGCGGGCCTCCTGGGCGTACCGGGAGATCAGCGGCACCATCGCGAACAGCAGTCCGGCGCAGGTGCCCGCGACCCGGCCGCCGAACAGCCGCTCGGCGGTCAGCGCGGTGAACGCGGCCGCTCCGGCCATCGCCAGCACCGAGGGCAGCCGCAGCGCGATCGCCGAGTCGCCGAACAGCGCCGTCCAGCCGTGCATCAGGACGTAGTAGGCGCCGTTGCTGGCGTCGATGTGCCGCAGCATCCGCAGCAGGTCGCCGAGCGGGCGGACGGCCGATTCCCAGCTGGCCACCTCGTCCCGCCAGAGCGTGGGCGTCCCCAGCCGGTACGCGCCCACCACGAGCATGACCAGCGCCGGTGCGAGCCACACCACCGGCTCGGCCGCCTTCCGCGCGAGGCGGACGGGGCCCCGGTCCCACCGGTCACCCGACGCCATCTGCCGCCCCGTTCTCTCTCCCTGCCGGGGGACCCAGGGCCCACCGGTCCGAGGGGTCCGTCCCCTCAGGCTAGCCGCGCCCCCTCCGACCCGCCGGTCGGCCCCCGCCCCACCTGACCCACCGTCGGTGCCGTGCACGCAGCCGCCTCCGCCCCGTCCCGCCCGGCCCTCGGCTGCGGTCCGCCCAACCGCCTCCGCCCCGTCCCGCCCACCCGTCCGCGCCCGATCCGCTAGGCTGTCTGCGGTCGTCCCCGCCTCAGTAGCTCAGGGGATAGAGCACGGCTCTCCTAAAGCCGGTGTCGCAGGTTCGAATCCTGCCTGGGGCACAACGCCGGTCACGGCGGATGACGTGAAAGCGGGCCCCCTCGGTTGCGATCGAGGGGGCCCGCGGTGTTCTCCGGTCTCCGCTGGGGGCCGGGGTGAGGACGTGTCAGCGCAGTAGGCCGTCGGGGTGGTCGGCGGTCGGGTCGGGGACGGGGTCCCGGGGCGGTCGGGCGGGGGAGACCAGGACGCGCTGGACGCGGGGGCGGGTGCGCCAGTTCACCCGGCGGAAGTCGCGGGCGAGCGCGCCGGGGCGGGCGAGTTCCACGAGGACGGTGACGCTGCCGAGGACGATGCCGGCGGCGAGCCAGCCGCCCACGACGTCGCTGGGCCAGTGGACGCCCAGGAACACCCGGGAGGCGCCGATCCCCAGGACGGTCAGCGCGGCGATCGAGCAGGCGGTGATCCGGCCGGCCCGGCCGGCCCGGGGCCAGAGCAGGCCGACCAGGACGGCGCAGGTGATCGCCGAGGCCATCGCGTGCCCGGAGGGGAGGGCCGGGCCGCCGGCGTGCGCGACCGGGTCGGAGAAGGTGGGGCGCAGGCGGCCGAAGGAGAGCTTCAGGACCCACTGGCCGCCCCAGCCGACCAGGGTCTGGGCCGCGACCCAGCCGCCCAGCGTCCGGGCGCCGATCAGCCAGAGCCAGACGGCGGCCACGCCGAGTACGGAACGCATCGTGATCGTCCCGCCGATGTCGGTGAACGCCTGGACCGAGGCGGTCCACACGGTGTGGTCGACCGCGAAGTCGTGCAGGTCGTCGATCAGTCCGTGGTCGAGCCGGGAGAGCGGGCGCCAGCCGGTCTGCACCAGG
The DNA here is from genome assembly GCF_040302725.1 of Kitasatospora sp. NPDC097605. NCBI lineage: Bacteria > Bacillati > Actinomycetota > Actinomycetes > Kitasatosporales > Streptomycetaceae > Kitasatospora > Kitasatospora sp. NPDC097605. The sequence continues at coordinate 70,075 of NZ_JBEOSF010000046.1, forward strand.
GCCGCCAGGACGGCGAACAGCACGGCGCAGCAGACCGCGAGGACCGCGTGCCGGAGCAAGTGGCGATCACGCGGGGTGATGGAGGGCGAGCTGTTGGTCAGGTGCATGGCTGACACCTTCCCAGCCGTCCCCGCCGATCGTGCGCCGTGGTGATAGCGATTTGGCATCTTTTGTGCGGAGGACCTGCGTGCGCCGGGGTGTGGGCGCGCGCCGCGCGGGAACGCGCCCGGGGCTCCCGGGGTTGTCGGGAGGGAGAGGCGTGCGCGGGGGTGCGCCGACGGCCCCCCGGGGAGCACGTCGGGTGCCGGGCCGGTCACCCTGTGTCCGGACCCGGGGCGGGATCGGGCAGGATACTGCATCGCCGGAAGAAACTGAGCGACTTGGGAATGTTGTCCGGATTCTGTTCGTTGGATCGTTACGTGTGAGCCCCACGGGGCCCGCACACTTGCCCTCTTCCGGGCAGGCAGCCAGACCGCGGCAACACCAGCAAAGGGAGCAAGCATGGCCACCCGTGCCGTCGTTCGCGACAGGGCCGACCGGACTCGCGCGGCCCGCCCGACCAACCTCGAGGCCGACCGTGACCTGGTCGGCATGTACCTCGACGAGATCGCCAGGACGCCCCTGCTCGATGCCGCCGAGGAGGTCGAGCTCTCGCTGCGGATCGAGGCCGGCGTGTACGCCCAGCACCTGCTGGACGAGGGCGGGCTTCCCGAGGGCGTGCGGCGCGAGGAGCTGGAGGCGATAGCCGAGGACGCCGAGCGCGCCAAGGACGTCTTCATCCGCTCCAACCTCCGCCTCGTGGTCGCCGTCGCCCGGCGCTACCCGCGCAGCGGCCTTCCGCTGCTCGACCTCATCCAGGAGGGCAACGCCGGTCTGGTCCGCGCGGTGGAGAAGTTCGACTACGCCAAGGGCTTCAAGTTCTCCACCTACGCGACGTGGTGGATCCGCCAGGCGATCACCCGGTCGATCGCCGACCAGTCGCGCACCATCCGGCTGCCCGTCCACCTGGTCGAGGAACTCGGCCGGATCCGCCGGGTGCAGCGGGAGAAGTCGAAGGAGCTGGGCCGGGAGGCCGAGCCCGCCGAGATCGCGGCGGAGCTGGACACCACCGAGGCCCGGATCAAGGACGTGCTGGACTGGGCGCGCGACCCGGTCAGCCTGAACATGTCGGTGGACGACGAGGGCGAGACCCAGTTCGGCGACCTGGTCGAGGACACCGGGGCGACGTCCCCGGAGGACGCCGTGATGGTCATGCTCCGCCGGGAGGAGCTGGACGGCCTGATCGGGCGGCTGGACGACCGGACGGCCTCGATCATCCGGTCGCGGTACGGCATGGAGGACGGCCGCGAGCGCACCCTGACCGAGGTGGGCAAGCAGCACGGTCTGACCCGCGAGCGGATCCGCCAGATCGAGAAGCACGCGCTGGCCGAGCTGAAGAAGATCGCCGACCACGCGGGCTTCGAGGCCGCGTGACGCGGGCCCGGCCGGCGGCGGGGGACCGAGGACGAGGGTGGCCGGCGGGCCCGGGGAGGGGGGGGCAGCGCGACGCGCCCCCGCGGGGGCGGGGGCGCCGG
>NZ_JBEOSF010000047.1:0-70417 GCF_040302725.1 Kitasatospora sp. NPDC097605
GCAGGTCCTTGAGCCGCGGTTTGCGGGCCGACTCCAGCACCGAGCGGATCTCGGCCACCCGGGGGTCGTCCGCGCCCGGCCACCACACCGATCACCCTGACGTCACCGACCACGCGCTCGGGCCCGTCCAGCCAGGCGCGCTGCCCGCCCTCCGGCCAGAGTCGGACCGACCTCGATCGTGGTGACCTGCTCGCCGCCGAGGCGGGCGGCGAGCAGGGCGCTCGTCCATCCGGTTCCGGTGCCCACGTCGAGCACGGCCTGCCCGTCCTCGACGGCCAGTTCCCGCAGCATGGTGGCCACCAGGGACGGCATGGAGCCCGAGGAGGTCGGCACTCCGGGGCCGCCGCTCGCCCCGTCGTCGAACTGCGTGACCACGGAGTCGTCGGCGTTCACCGCGCCCCACCAGGCCTCCGGCTCCCGGTGCCGGTCGACCCGCCGGTAGCCGGACGACTCGCCGTTGTCGGGCAGCCAGACGGTGTCCGGCACGAAGGCGTGACGCGGGGTGCGCTCGAACGCGCCCCGCCACGCCGGCTCCAGCCCGGCGATCACCTTTCCGTAGCTCTCCACGAGTGCCTACTTCTTCTCCTCGTCCGGTCCCGGCGGCGGGACCGGACGCGTCCACTGGCCGTCCGACTCCTTCGGGGACTGACCGGCGCGACATCGCCAGGGGAGTGCGCGAGACTTGCCCGGACGTACGCGGGAGTGGCGAGCAGCCCCGTCAGCATGGCGGGCAGGAAATAGCGGAACTCGGACGCCGATGCTTCCAGTGCGGCCAGTTCCGTCTGCCGTTTCACCAGTCCGCGCCGCAAGGACGCGCGGACTCCCTGCCACTCGGTGTTCGCGATTCTGGCGAGGGACATGATGTCCTCGGCCGGTTCGGCAGGAACTCCGAGCGCGCGCAGAATGGACTCGACCTCGGTGAGGCGTGGCGTCTTCCGCCCGGTCTCGATCTTGCTGATGGTGCTCTGGGAGAGGCCGCAACGCCGGGCGAGCCGGTCTCCGCTGAGACCGGCCCGCTTCCGGAGGTCGCGGAGCAGCCGGGCGAGGTCACCCTTCGACCGATCAAGCTGCTCGGGGACGAAGGTCACTCACCCATGATCCTTCAGGTACTCCGCGAAGGGAACGGACTCGGCGATCGCCAGTCCCTTCCAGGCTGCGTACGGGGCGGGATCGCCGTCGTGGACCCGGCGGTTGATCTGGGTGCCGTCGGGGCGGTAGTTCATCAGCACCACACGGCGGTCGTCGAACAGCCAGAAGTCCTGGTCGGGCAGGCCCGACATCCGAATGGGCGGCTATTCCCGTTCTCGCCTAAAGATCTTGAGAGTGCCGGGCCGGTGGAGCAGGAAGTCGGATCCGCCGACTTCCTGCTCCACCGTCAACTACTCAGGCGGAGCGCGTAGTAGGCGTGGAGGGCGGCTTCGGCGCCGGAGCCGGTGGCGGTCATGATGCGTTGGGCGCGGGGGGAGCGGAGGTCTCCGGCCGTGAGGATGCGGGGGTGCTGGCGGTCGGGCGGGCAGTAGCCGTCGGGGGTGCGGGTGAGGTCGCCGGGGAGGGCGGCCGGGCGGACGCCGAGGTTGAGGAAGGCGGCGTCGGGGGCGAAGGTGCCCGACTCTCCTGCGGAGATGCGGCCTTCGGGGGTGGGGTGGAGGGCGAGGGTGTCGAGCTGGAGGAGGGTGACGCGCGGGTCGGCGCGGACCTCGTCGGCCTTGTAGGCGTCCGCGGGCGGGTGGGGGACGACCAGGTCGAGCGGGGTGTCCGGGTGGGCGCGCAGCAGGGTGCCGAGCGGGCGGTCGGCGCCGAGGACGAGGGTGCGGCGGCCGGTCAGGCGGGCGGCGTCGGCCTCCCAGAGCGGCGGCGGGACGTCCACGGCGGAGGTGAGCCAGCCGGCCTCGTCCGGGAGGGCCGCCCGGACGCCGGTGGCGGCGATCGCGTAGCGGCCGCGGACGGCGGCCCCCGAGGCGAGGCGGACGGTGACGCCCTCGTCGTCGGCGTGCAGGTCCGTCGCCGGTGTGCCGAGCAGGACGTCGCAGGAGTCGGCGACCCGCCGTACGTCCGCCGCGAGGGCGTCGGCGAAGGCGGTGCCGGTGGCGAAGCCGAGGACGTTGGTCACCGCCGGGACGCGTCGCAGGGTGGCGCCCGGTTCGCGCCGCTCGACGAGCGCCGAGCGCAGTCCGACGCTCGCGGCCATCACGGCCGCCGCGCAGCCGGCCGGGCCGCCGCCGATGATGACCAGGTCGTACGGTGCGGTGGACGGTGGGGTCATCCCGGCAGCGTAGCGGCCGCCGGGCGGAATTCCGGTTGCCGGTGCGGGCGGTGGCGTCCTAGCCTCGGCGCAACACGTCGAAGGAGACGAGTACCTCCAGGCCCCGCGAGCCGAGAGAGCCGCCGGCTGCTGTGAAGGCGGCCTCGCGTCCGGGAGGGAAGACACTCCCGAGTGCGGGGAGGAAATGCCCCGCCGGCCGGCCCCCGTCACCGGGCCGAACGAGGCCGCCGCCCGCCACGGCGACGGCGGCGAAAGTGCGGTGGCACCGCGAGTCCCCTTCTCGCCCGCACTCCCAAGGGATCACCACGACGCCCCCCGGAGGGCCGCGATGATCCACCCGAGCAGCACCCAAGCCACCCAAACCACCCGCACCGCCCGCGTGCTGGCCGCCGAACTGCCCGGCCATGTCGGCGGAACCGTCGAACTCGCCGGCTGGCTGCACCGCCGCCGCGCGCTCAAGTCCGTGACCTTCCTCGTCCTGCGCGACCGCTCGGGCCTCGCCCAGGTGGTGGCCCCCGCCGGGACGGCCGACCTGCCCGAGGAGACGGTGCTGCGCGTGCGGGGCACCGTCACGGCCAACCCCCAGGCGCCCGGCGGCGTCGAGCTGACCGGCCCGGCCGTGGAGGTGCTCTCCCGCCCCGCCGCGGCCCCGCCGTTCGACCTCTTCCGCCCGGCCGTCCCCGCCTCGCTGCCGGTCGTCCTCGACGGCGCGCCCGTCACCCTGCGCCACCCCCGGCTGGCGGCGCTGCACCGGGTCTCGGCGGCCTCCGTGCACGGCTTCCGGGCGGCGCTCGACGGCCTCGGCTTCACCGAGATCCACACGCCGAAGGTGGTCTCCTCGGCGACCGAGTCCGGCGCGAACGTCTTCGCCCTGGACTGGTTCGGTCGCGAGGCGTACCTGGCGCAGTCGCCGCAGTTCTTCAAGCAGGCGATGGTCGGGGTCTTCGAGCGCGTCTACGAGACCGGGCCGGTGTTCCGGGCCGAACCCCACGACACCGCGCGCCACCTGGCCCAGTACACCAGCCTGGACGCCGAGCTCGGCTTCGTCACCGACCACCGGGACGTCATGGCGGTGGTGCGCGCCGCCCTCGCCGGGATGGTCGAGGCGGTCGCCGAACGGGCCGGGGACGCGCTCGCGACCCTGGGCGTCGAGCCGCCCGTCGTCCCGGCCGAGATCCCGCGGCTGCACTTCGCCGAGGCGATGCGGATGCTGGGTGCCGACGAACCGGACCTCGCGCCGGCGCACGAGCGGTGGCTCGGCGAGTGGGCGCAGCGCGAACACGGCAGCCCGTTCCTGTTCGTGACCGGGTACCCGATGTGCAAGCGGCCGTTCTACACCCACCCCGAGCCGGGCCGGCCGGAGTACTCCAACAGCTTCGACCTGCTCTTCCGCGGACTGGAACTGGTCACCGGCGGCCAGCGGCTGCACCGGTACGAGGACTACCTCGCGGCCCTCGCCGCCCGCGGCGAGCCGGCCGGGCCGTACGAGGGGTACCTGCGGGCCTTCGCCCACGGCATGCCGCCGCACGGCGGGTTCGCGCTCGGCCTGGAGCGCTGGACGGCGCGGCTGACGGGGGAGGAGAACGTGCGCCGCACCGCCCTCTTCCCTCGCGACGTGCACCGGTTGACGCCGTGAGCTGAGGCGCGCGGACGCCTCCGGGCGGCGCCCACCGAGCGGTCGGGGGCACCGCCAGGAGGCGGACGGCGGACGGGGGCTCAGCCCTGGTGCGGCGCCTGCGGGGCCTGGGTCGCCTGGGGAGCGGCCTGCGGTGCCTGCGGGGCCTGGGCCGCCTGCGGCTGGTACGGCGACGCCTGCGGGTACTGGCCGCCCTGCGGGTACTGGGTGGCCGGGACCGGCGGCGCGGCCGGCGCCTGGGAGCGCGAGACCAGGGCCTTCACCGCGTTGGCTATCAGCACCACCGGCAGGATGAACGCCTTGAAGAACAGCGTGTACTCGCCGCCCTCGAAGACGAACGCCAGGTAGTACGCGTAGCCGGTGAAGCCCAGACCGGCCAGCACGTTGAGGATGCGCCAGCCGATCTTCAGCCCACCGAGGTTGACGGCGCCGATGACCAGCAGCGCGATGCCGCTGATCGCGAGCAGTACGACGTACCAGGAGAAGAGCGGTTCGACGTCGAAGTCGAGATTCACGAGGTGTTCCTGTTGTTCCGGGGGACGGGCGGGCGCACGGGGCGGCCTGCCGGGGACGAGTGCGCACAGTACTGGAGCCCGCCGACATCCGTCCTCACGATTTCGTCACGGTGTCATCGCCGAATCCGTCCGGCGAACCTCCTTCTCACCCCTTGAAAACCGCTCAGGAAGCGTCCGCGCGTTCGGATATGATGCGCCCGTCGCTGGTGGTTGGGGGGCGAAGCAGCGACCCGGGTGAGAGTCCCGGAGCGGCCCCCCACCTCGGCGAACCGCCTGCTGCCGGGTTCGCCGGGTTCGCCCGCCTTCCTTCCGTGAGGTCCCCCTTGCGTACTCAGCACCGCAGATCCCTCGCCCTCGCCGCCGCCGCCACCCTGGTCTCGGGCGTGGCCCTGACCGCGGCCGCCCCGGGCGCGGCCGCGCTGCCGCGCGCCGGCGGAGCCACCGGGACGGTGCGGCAGGCCCAGGGCCAGGGCACCCCGGGGCCCGGCGGCGCCCCCCAGGACCAGCGCGGCCCGGTGACGGCCACCCTCGCCGGCTTCCCCGCCGCCCTCACCGCCAGCGGCCTGGCCGCCGAGTTCACCGCCACCCTGCGCAACTCCGCCGACCACGCGGTCGACGTCACCACCGGCTTCACCGTCGCCAACGCCGACTCCGGTGTCCGCGAGACCCAGCTCAAGCTGGACTACCAGGCCCCCGGCGGCGGCGCCTGGAAGCCCGCCGCGCTCAGCCCGGGTGCCACGGCCGGCGCCACCTGGAACCTCGACACCTTCGCCACCCGGCTGAGCCTGCCCGCCGGCGCCTCCGTGACGTACCGGCTGCGGCTCGCCGTCTCCGCCGACGCGCCCGCCGGCCGGGCCACCGCCGGCTTCCGGGCGGTGGTCTCCGACCCGACCCTGCCGCCGGAGAGCCGGATCTCCGAGGCGAACACCCCGCACCAGGAGTTCACCCTCGTCGCGGCCGGTCCGACCGTCGCGCCGACGCCCGCCCCCGCGCCCGGCGTGCCGTACCTCGGCCTGGACGCGGTGCCCGCCTCCTTCACCGCCGGCGGCGAGGCCAGGCCGTTCCGGCTGACGCTCACCAACCGCAGCGGCAGGGACGTCGCCTTCCTGCCCGAACTCACCCTCCGGGGCGCGGCCCTGCCCGCCGCCGCGGCCGCCGGGCTGGACTTCCAGACCCCCGACGGCCAGTGGCTGGCGGCCACCGCCGACGACGGCCGGACCGCACCCGGGACGCTCACCCTCGTGCTGCGCGCGCCGGACAAGGACGCCTCCCAGGTCCGGCTGCGCGACGGCGAGTCCCGGACGCTCAACGTGCGGCTGGCGTTCGGCCCGGACGTCGCGGCGGGCGTCGTGTCGGTGCAGTTCGCCGGCAGCAGCCTGCCCCTCGGCGGGGGCGGCGCCGGGGTGCCGGCCGCGAGTTCGTCGGTCGACGTCACCGTGGCCGCCGCCGCACCGGCCACGCCGACCGCCGCCCCGAGCACGCCCGCCGCGGACGGCGGCGCCCAGGCCGCCACGGCCGAGCCGTCGGCCGGCGCGCCGAGCGCGTCCGGCAATGGCGGTCCGGCGGTCGGCCTCGCGGCGGTCACCCCGACGCCGGAGGCCTCCGGCACGGTGGCGGCCGTCCCGGCGGCGCAGACCATCCCGACGCCGACGGGCGAGCCCGCCGCCGCCCCGGCACCGGCCGTCACCGTGACCGTGGCGGCTCCGGCGCCGCCGGTCGACCTCGCCTCCACCGGCGGCTCCTCGACCAACACCCCGATGGCGATCACCGGAGCCACCTCGATCGCGATGGGCATCGGCACACTGGTGGTGGCCCACCGCCGCCAGAAGACCCGCCCGGCCCTGGCCACCCGCCCACCCCGGCCCGCCGGCGCCCCGACGGCGAGGCCCCCCGGCCCGCGCCCGGCCCCGAACCCCGCCCCGATGCCGCCCCGAGGCCCGGTAGCTGGCCCCGACGGGGTCGCGGGCCAGGTCTGAACGACCCCGCGGTGCTGCGGCCGGGGCGCGTCGGTGGCAGGAGACCCGTCCGGGCTCGGGGCCCAGGCATCTTGGAGGCCGGGCCCGGGACCGCGGCGGGGTGTGCCCCGTGGCGCGGTCGCGGTGGCGGGGTCAGCAGGCGGAGGGCGAGTGACGGATGACCGACCACGAGGTGCTGCGCGTCTTCTGCGGTCCGGGCGGCAGGCACGGCAACGCGCTGGGCGTCGTCCGGGACGGTGCCGCCGTTCCCGGTGAGCGCGAGCGGCAGGCGATCGCCCGGGAACTCGGCTTCAGCGAGACGGTGTTCGTCGACGACCCGGAGCGCGGCGTCATCGACATCTACACCCCCGGTCTGCGCCTGCCCTTCGCCGGCCACCCGTGCGTCGGCGCCGCCTGGCTGCTCGGCGTGGACCGGCTGGTCACCCCGGCCGGCGTGGTCGGTGTCCGGCGCGACGGGGCGTTCACCCGGATCGCGGCGCCCGCCGCCTGGGCCCCGCCGCGCACACTGCGCCGTCACCCGACGCCGGCCGAGGTGGACGGCCTGGCGGTGCCGCCGCCGGGGGAGTGGATCTATGCCTGGGCCTGGCAGGACGAGCCGGCGGGCACCGTCCGCGTCCGGGCCTTCCCCGGCCGGGACGACGGCATCGACGAGGACGAGGCCACCGGCGCGGCGGCGATCCTGCTGACCGCTGAACTCGGCCGTGGCCTGGCGATCACCCAGGGGCGCGGCTCGCAGCTCGTCACGGGGATCGCGGCCGACGGCCTGATCGAGGTCGGCGGCCGGGTCCGCCGGGCGGGGTGAGGGGCCGTGGAGGACCCCGGGTTCGAAGCCACGGTGCTCCGCGTCGGTGAGCGCCGCATCGACGTCTACCGCGCGCTGCGGATGATCGAGCCGGTGAGCCTCTGGCAGGCCGAGTGCCTGCTGGACGCGGTCCCGCTCGTCCTGCAGGGGTACGGCCTGGAAGACGTCCGCACGAGGGCGGACCGGCTGCGTGCGGCCGGGGCGGAGGTGACGGTGTCGTGCCGCGCGTGCGGCCGTTCCGTCCCCGAGGAGGGCGCATGGATCGACGCCGCACCGTGTGCCGAGGCCGGCTGGCCCTACTGTCCGGCGAGCGGCGATCAGCCGCCGTCCATGGTGTGGTACCCGTAGATCGGCTTCCGGCCGGTCGTCGGGGACGCGCTCAACGCCCGTGCGAGGAGACCGGTTCGGCGAAGACGGCGGACTTGGGCGCGGCGGCCGCCGGAGCCGCTGCCGGCGCTGCACCGGCCGCAGGCGGCCGGGGTGCGGTGGCGCGGCGCAGGAGGAAGGTGCGGCCGGCGGGGACCAGCGCGAGGTGGGTGGCCGCGACGCCGACGACGGCGAGCAGGATGTGGTCCACGTTGAGCACATGGCCCGGGGCCCAGGAGGAGAGGAACTCCAGCGCGGTGGCCAGCAGGGCCGAGGCGCCGGTGGTGCGCAGGAAGGACGGGAGCCACCGGGTGGTCAGGCGGCCGCCGGCGAGCGGGAGGAAGATGCCGAGCGGGGTGAGCAGCAGTACTTCGCCGAGCACCTGGCCCGCGCTGGAGGAGCGGAGCGAGGCCAGTGGCGTCAGGTTGGCGTCGTAGACCCAGGCCACCGGCAGTGGTCTCAGCACCAACCAACCCACCAGCAGCAGATGGAGGGTGAGCCCGAGCAGGCCCACCACCCGGAGTGGACGCTGGGAACGCTGGACGGCCGTCGCCCGTCCGGTCTCGGTCCGCACGCCGGCCCGCTCCTCGCGTGGCCTGGTGCCATCTCGCTGCACGGGGGGTAGGACGTGCACCGGCGGCGTGACGGTTCCATGCCCGGTGTGAACTTCGCGCCGCGCGCCGGGTGTCCGGCGAGAAGGCGAGAAGGCGCGAAGGCGAGGAGGCGAGGAGCGCGCGGGAGCCGCCCGGTGAACCCGGCGGCTCCCGCGCGGCGGCGGAGACCGCCCTACCGGCAGGGCGCCGTGCTGGAGGCGGTCGGCGACGGCAGCGCGCCGAACACGTTGTCCGCCGGCGGCGTCGGCGACACCACGACGGGCGACGGCGACGCGGACGGCGGCACCGGTGACACCGACGGCGACGCCGCCGCCGGCGCGGACGCCGAGCCGGCGCGCGCGGCGGCGGCGTGCGCCGGGGACTGCGGGGCCGCGCCCGCGCCCGTGCCGGCGGCCGGGGAGGGCATGCCCGGTGCGGTGGGTATCCGCGCCACCGTCGGGCAGGCGGTCCGGCTGGCCGGCGCGCCCGCGTCCACCGGGACGGCGGTCGGCCGGATGCCGCAGCCGGCCGCCAGCGCGGCCAGCCCCAGCAGCGCGGCGGCCGCCCACGGGCGCCGGCCACCGGTACGGTTCGGGCGGACTCGGCTCACTGGGCATGCTCCTCGGAGGCGGTGTCGGCCGGCGGCGGAGGCGGTGGCGTCCGCGGCAGGGTCAGCGTGAACACCGCGCCGGCCTCGCCGTTCGCGGCGGTGATGGTCCCCCCGTGGATCTGCGCGTTGGCCATCGCGATGGACAGGCCGAGGCCGCTGCCCTCCGAGCGCGCCCGCCCCTTGTCGGCCTTGTAGAACCGGTCGAAGACGTGCGGCAGCACGTCCTCGGGGATGCCCGGACCGCTGTCCGACACCTCGACGACCACGCTGTCCCCCTCCTCGCGCACCCGCACCCGCACCGGCGAGCCGCCGTGCTTGAGCGCGTTGCCGATGAGGTTGGCGAAGACGACGTCCAGCCGGCGCGGGTCGACCACCGCCCGCACCCCGCGCGGCGCGTCCACCTCGACCGCGTCGTACCAGGCCCGGCCGTCGATGCAGGACATGATCAGGTCCGCGATGTCCACCTCGTCGGCGACCAGCTTGGCCGTGCCGGCGTCGAAGCGGGTCACCTCCATCAGGTTCTCCACCAGGTCGGACAGCCGGCGGGTCTCGCTGACCACCAGCCGCACCGCCGGCTCGATCATCGGGTCCAGCGACTCCGCCTCGTCCTCCAGGATGTCGGTCACGGCGGTCATCGCGGTCAGCGGGGTGCGCAGCTCGTGCGACATGTCGGCGACGAACCGCCGGCTCTGCGCCTCGCGCGCGCTCAGCTCCTCGACCTGCTCGTGCAGCGACTCCGCGGTCCGGTTGAAGGTCCGCGCCAGATCGGCGAGTTCGTCCGAGCCCTCGACCTCGAGCCGGGTGTCAAGGTGCCCCTCGCCGAGCCGGCGCGCCGCGTCGCCGAGCCGCCGCACCGGCCGCAGCACCGTCGCCGAGGCCGCCTGCGCCAGCAGCGCCGAGCCGATCAGCGCCAGCAGCGTGGCGATCGCCAGCGACCAGCCGAGCGTGTTCAGGTCGGCCCGCTCGTTCTCCAGCGACTTGAACATGTACGCGGTCGGGCCGGTCGGCACCACCTTGGTGCCGCCGATCACGAACGGCCGGCCGTCCAGGTTCTGCCGCTGCCAGTACAGGTGGTAGGTGTACGGGTTGGACTCGGTGACCTCGCGCGGCTTGCCGACCGCGGTCTGCAGCGGGGTCGGCACGTTGGCGAGCGTGTACTGCGCGGGACTGGAGGAGGCGATGCAGTCCGGCAGCGCCGGGTCCGTCACCACCACGTCGTAGCTGAGCCCGGAGCTGGCGACGGTGCTCGCCAGCGTGTTCAGGTCCTCGCAGGTCGCGCTCAGCGGCAGGTCCGACACATTGCGGCTGAGCGAGACCCGGAAGTCGTTGAGCGCGGTGTCCTGCGCGCGCTTGAGCACCGCGTCGCGGTTCAGCCAGTACGCGATGCCGGAGGCCGAGACGGCGGTGAGCAGCGCGACCGCGGCGAACACCGCGATCAGCCGTACGCGCAGCGAGCGCAGCCGTCGCCACGGGCCGGAGGAGAACCGGGCCGTCGTCTGATGGTTGGTCACGGGAGCCTGTCGTTGCGGAAGGTCAGCGCGCGCGGCGGGATATCGCCGGCGCCGGACGGGGGACGGCGGTCACGCCGGGGGGTCCAGCCGGTAGCCGACGCCGCGCACCGTGCGGATCAGCGTCGGCGCCGAGGGCACGTCCTCGACCTTGGCCCGCAGCCGCTGGACGCAGGCGTCCACCAGCCGGGAGTCGCCCAGGTAGTCGTGCTCCCAGACCAGCCGCAGCAACTGCTGGCGCGACAGCGCCTGCCCGGGCCGCCGGCTGAGCTCCAGCAGCAGCCGCAGCTCGGTCGGGGTCAGCTGGAGGTCGGCGCCGTCCTTGGTGACCGTCATCGCCGCCCGGTCGATCACCACGCTGCCGTAGACCGAGGAGTCCGAGCTCTCCCGCTCCCCGCGCCGCAGCACGGCCCGGATCCGGGCGTCCAGCACCCGCGGCTGCACCGGCTTGACGACGTAGTCGTCCGCGCCCGACTCCAGGCCCACCACCACGTCGATGTCGTCGGAGCGGGCGGTCAGCAGGATGATCGGCAGCTGGTCGGTGCGGCGGATGCGGCGGCACACCTCGAAGCCGTCGATGCCGGGCAGCATCACGTCCAGCACGATGAGGTCGGGCCGCTGCTCCTTGAAGAGCCTCAGACCGTCCTCGCCGGAGGCGGCGGTGGCCACACGGTGGCCCTGGCGGGTGAGGGCGAGTTCGAGGCCGGTGCGGATGGCGTCGTCGTCCTCGATCAGAAGGAGGAAAGGCACGGCCTCATTCTGGCTCACCCGGAGCGGGTAATCACCCCCCACCGCCCGCCCGGGCCCGCGCGGGAACCGGAACGCCCGTGACCGGCGTCCGTCAACCGGGGAAGGGTGAACGGGACGAAAGACCCGGCCCTGTGACAGCCCTGTGACAGTCGACGGACAGCGCCATCACAACCGGCGGGCAGGATTTTCGATGTCGCCGCAGCACAGCGGGCCAATCGGCCCGCCGAGGCGGCGGCAACGGAACCGCTCGAACCGACCAAGGGGGCGCACGATGAACGCCACGCTTCAGACCCGGACCAACCCGGCTGTCCGCACCGCGCGTTCATCGGCCACCGCGTTCAGGACCCGGCCGGCGGCCGGGACCGAGGAGACCTCCGGTGCCGTGATCGCACGGGGGTGCGCGCACAGCACCGGTGGAAACACTGTCGCCCGCCGGGTGAGCGGCGGCGGCAGGACGGGGGAGCTGTACGGGATCGGCCGCCGGGGGAACGCGGCCGACTCCGCCAGTACCTTGACGCTGCGGGGTATCCTCCCCGTCCGCGTCGAGGGCAAGGACGCCCTGGGGGGGAACCGGGGCATCGGGGGGACCGGCCTGCGGAAGGCCGACTCGGGGGAGTCGGCCGGCCGCGAGGCCGCCGGTGCGACGCTGCTGCGGCTGAGCCCCGCGGCGGCGCCCGCCACGGAGCCGGAGCGGCCCGCGGCCGCCGAGGACCACATCACGGAGTTCACCGCGTACGTGCGCGAGCGCCGCGCCTCCCTGTACGCCACCGCCTACCACCTGACCGGCGACCGCTACGAGGCCGAGGACCTGCTGCAGAGCGCGCTCTTCAGCACCTACCGCGCCTGGGGCCGGATCACCGACAAGGCCGCGGTCGGGGGTTACCTCCGCCGCACCATGACCAACCTGCACATCTCCGCCTGGCGGCGCCGCAAGGTCAACGAGTACCCGACCGAGGAGCTGCCGGAGACGGTCGGCGACACCGACGCGATGGGCGGCACCGAGCTGCGCGCCGTGCTCTGGCAGGCGCTGGCCAAGCTGCCGGAGAACCAGCGCACCATGCTGGTGCTGCGCTACTACGAGGGCAAGACCGACCCGGAGATCGCCGACGTGCTCGGCATCAGCGTCGGCACCGTCAAGAGCAGCATCTGGCGCGCGCTGCGCCGGCTGCGCGACGACGAGCAGCTGAACACCTCGGGCGACACCCTGCGGGCGTTCGGCGAGCTGGTCGCGTAGCCCGCGACACGATGAAGACGTTCCGGTCCGCCGTGGGGGTGGGGCCGGACGGGGCTCCCGTCGGGGGACGGGTAGCAGGACGGACGCGGTCACGGGTGGCGCCGGCTCGGGGGAGCGGCGGCACCGGGAGGGGAGCCGCGGACGTCCGGGGAAGGCGGCGGGCCGGTGCGGGGGAGACGCACCGGCCCGCCGTTCCGCGTTCTCGCGCGCGTCCGGTCAGACGGTGGACAGCTCCCCGGCCGCGGCCGCCGCGCGGATCCGCCGCACGGCCTCCGGCCCCGAGCACGGGTACGCGCCCAGCGCGACCTGCCGGCCGACGATGCCGCGCTCGGCCCGCATCAGCCGCCAGCCGCGCCGCAGCAGCACCGGCAGCGACTTGCGGCCCTCGCGGACGTCCCGGCGCAGCCGCCACCAGGCGGTCGTCAGCGCGCCGTTGCGCAGGCACAGGGCGTCGCCGAGCAGTTCCTCGGCGGCGCAGTCGGCGGTGATCTCGGCGGCGAAGATGCCCTCGGCGATGAACGCGCCGGCCCCGCCGAGTTCCAGCGCCCGGGTGGAGACCCGGCCGTTGTCCGGGATCGAGTACACCGGCACCTCGGTCCGGCCGGTGGCGCACAGGGCGCGGATGGCCGCGACGGCCTGCTCGCGGTGCCAGGCCAGCGGCGAGTCCCAGTCCACCGAGCCGTCCGGCAGCAGCGGCAGGCTCGGGTCGTCGCCGTCCTTGTAGAAGTCGTCGAGCTGGAGCACCGGCAGGCCGCTGCGCTCGGCGAGCGAGGACTTCCCCGATCCGGAGGGCCCGGAGAGCAGGACCACCCGGGCGCGGGCTATCGGCACAGGGTTCAGCGGGGAGTCACTCACGGGACACCAGTCTGACGCATCGGGGCCCGATGCCGAAACCGGCCGGATCGCACGTTCTACGGCGTCCTGGGGCCGCTCAGCACGGCGTGCAGCAGCGGCAGGCAGCGGCTGTCGACCTGGAGGTGGACGGCGTGCTCGGTGCCGGGTGCCAGGTAGGCGGTGGCGGCCCAGTCCTGGTCGTACCAGGTGTCCGGCTCGGGGTCGTGGAAGGTGCCGCCCGCGGCCAGTTCGAGCCGGGCGCGACCGCGCGCGGTGAAGGCGGCGGCCGGGGCGCCGGGGGCGAGCCACAGCCGCCCGCCGACGTAGTCGCCGCGCGGGCCGGGCCCGGCGGCGCGCGCCGAGCAGGGGATCCGCACCGGCCGCCCGGCGGCCAGCCGGCGCCGGGCGCGGGCCAGTCGCAGGGTGCGCCAGAACCCGTCCGCGAACAGTGCCATCAGCTCGCCGGCCAGCTCTCCCATGGACGTCGTCCCCCCTCGGTGCGCGGTGTCCGGCCAGTCTGGCCGGGCGGCGGAGGCCGGCGGCAGCGCCGAAAGGCGGGCGGTCGCGGCGACGAAAGTCGACGGACCCGCGCCAGGGGGGGAGAGGCGCGGGTCCGTCCTGTGACCGTCCGGGCCCTGGGGGGGAGAGGGCACGGGGGACGGCCAGTCTGTGGAGTTGTCCGTCAACTCGCGGCCACGGAGCGTGGCCGCCACGGGAAACCCAGTGGTCAGATACCCATCGGGTGCCAAACCGTCTTGGTCTCCAGGAACGAGAGTAGCCGGTCCGTTCCGGGAGCATTGGTCCAGTCCTGGGCGAACGGGTCCAGCTCCGGGCGGATCACCCTCTTCAGGGTATCCGCGGCGAGCGTCTCCAGCGCGCCCGCCGCGCCGGGACCGTCGGCGGCGATCGCGCCGGTGAGGTCCACGGCGTTGACGTCCTGGTGCGAGGCCAGGGTCGGCGCGATGTCGGCGGTCCGGCCGGACAGCAGGTTGACCACGCCGCCCGGGACGTCCGAGGTGGCCAGCACCTCGCCCAGCGACAGCGCCGGCAGCGGCGCGTCGGCCGCGGCCGCCACCACCACGGTGTTGCCGGTGGCGATGGCCGGGGCGATCACCGACACCAGGCCGAGCAGCGAGTGCCCGTACCCGGCCTGCGGGGCGACGATCCCGACCACGCCGGTCGGCTCCGGGGTGGAGAGGTTGAAGTACGGGCCGGCGACCGGGTTGGCGCCGCCCGCGATCTGGGCCACCTTGTCGGTCCAGCCGGCGTACCAGACCCAGCGGTCGATCGCCGCGTCCACCAGGGCGGCGGCCTTCTTCGGGCCGACGCCCTCGGAGAGCGCCACCTCGGCGGCGAACTGCTCGCGCCGGCCCTGCAGCATCTCGGCGACCCGGTACAGCACCTGGCCGCGGTTGTACGCGGTGGTGCCGGCCCAGCCCTTGACCGCCGCGCGGGCGGCCACGACCGCGTCGCGGGCGTCCTTGCGGGTCCCGAGCGGGGCGTTGGCCAGCCACTCGCCCTTCGCGTCCGTCACCTCGTACACCCGCCCGCTCTCGGAGCGCGGGAACTTCCCGCCGACGTACAGCTTGTAGGTCTTGAGGACATCAAGACGGCTCACGACATCAGACATCACGGGCCTCGACATTCAGGTAGGGCTCCAGACCGTGCCGGCCACCCTCGCGGCCGTAGCCCGACTCCTTGTAACCGCCGAACGGCGAGGTCGGGTCGAACTTGTTGAAGGTGTTGGCCCAGACCACGCCGGCCTTGAGCCTGTTGGCCATCCAGAGGATGCGCGAGCCCTTCTCCGTCCAGATGCCGGCGGAGAGGCCGTAGGGGGTGTTGTTGGCCTTCTCGACCGCCTCGGCGGGGGTGCGGAAGGTCAGCACCGACAGCACCGGGCCGAAGATCTCCTCCTGGGCGATCCGGTGGGCCTGGCTGACGCCGGTGAAGACGGTCGGCCGGAACCAGAAGCCGGTGCCCGGCAGCTCGCAGGCGGGCGACCAGCGCTCGGCGCCCTCGGCCTCGCCGGCGTCGGTCAGCGCGGTGATCCGGGCCAGCTGCTCGGCGGAGTTGATCGCGCCGATGTCGGTGTTCTTGTCCAGCGGGTCGCCGACCCGCAGGGTGCCCATCCGGCGCTTCAGCGCCGCCAGCAGCTCGTCCTGGACGGACTCCTGGACCAGCAGGCGCGAACCCGCGCAGCAGACGTGGCCCTGGTTGAAGAAGATGCCGTCGACGATGCCCTCGACGGCCTGGTCGATCGGCGCGTCGTCGAAGACGATGTTGGCGGCCTTGCCGCCCAGCTCCAGCGACAGCTTCTTGCGGGTGCCGGCCACCTGCTTGGCGATCGCCCGGCCGACCGGGGTGGAGCCGGTGAAGGCGACCTTGTTGACGTCCGGGTGCGCGGTGAGCGCGGCACCGGTGCGGCCGTCGCCGGTGACGATGTTGACGACGCCCTTCGGCAGACCGGCCTGGCGGCAGATCTCGGCGAAGCGCAGCGCGGTCAGCGGGGTGGTCTCGGCCGGCTTCAGCACCACCGTGTTGCCGGTGGCCAGCGCCGGGGCGATCTTCCACGCCAGCATCAGCAGCGGGAAGTTCCACGGGATGACCTGGCCGGCCACGCCCAGCGGCTTCGGGTTCGGGCCGAAGCCGGCGTAGTCCAGCTTGTCGGCCCAGCCCGCGTAGTAGAAGAAGTGCGCGGCGACCAGCGGCAGGTCGACGTCGCGGGTCTCGCGGATCGGCTTGCCGTTGTCGATCGACTCCAGCACCGCCAGCTCGCGGCTGCGCTCCTGGATGATCCGGGCGATCCGGAACAGGTACTTGGCGCGCTCGCTGCCGGGCAGCGCCGACCAGTCGGCGAAGGCCTTGCGGGCGGCGGCGACGGCGCGGTCGACGTCCTCCTCGGTGCCCTGGGCGAACTCGGCGAGCACCTGCTCGGTGGCCGGGTTGACCGTCTTCAGCGCCTCGCTGCCCGAGGAGTCGACGAACTCACCGCCGATGAAGTGGCCGTAGGAGCTGGCGATGTCGCCGGCCGCGGCGGGCGACTCGGGCGCCGGGGCGTACGCGAAGAGGCCGCCCGCCGGCTTCTGGGCCACGGGCTCCTCGGTGTTCTTCTTCTTGGCCATGGTGATCAGTCCACCGTCACGTAGTCGGGGCCGGAGTACCGTCCGGTGGTCAGCTTCTGGCGCTGCATCAGCAGGTCGTTGAGCAGGCTGGAGGCGCCGAAGCGGAACCAGTGCGGGCTCAGCCAGTCGTCGCCGAGGGTCTCGTTGACCATCACCAGGTACTTCATCGCGTCCTTGGTGGTGCGGATCCCGCCGGCGGGCTTCACGCCGACCTGGACGCCGGTGGCCGCGCGGAAGTCGCGGACCGCCTCCAGCATCAGCAGGGTGACCGGCGGGGTCGCGTTGACGGCGACCTTGCCGGTGGAGGTCTTGATGAAGTCGGCGCCGGCCAGCATCGCCAGCCAGGAGACCCGGCGCACGTTGTCGTACGTCTGCAGCTCGCCGGTCTCGAAGATCACCTTGAGGTGGGCGTAGCTGCCGTCGGGGCGGCGGCAGGCCTCCTTGACGGCGACGATCTCGTTGAAGACGTCCAGGTAGCGGCCGGAGAGGAAGGCCCCCCGGTCGATGACCATGTCGATCTCGTCGGCG
This sequence comes from Kitasatospora sp. NPDC097605, assembly GCF_040302725.1. Lineage (NCBI taxonomy): Bacteria > Bacillati > Actinomycetota > Actinomycetes > Kitasatosporales > Streptomycetaceae > Kitasatospora > Kitasatospora sp. NPDC097605. The sequence goes on from NZ_JBEOSF010000047.1 coordinate 16,738, forward strand.
CCGGCGGCGACCGCGTCGGCGGTGTCGGCGAGCTTGACCGGCAGCGCGGCGCGGCCGGCCGGGAAGGCGGTGGCGACGGAGGCGACCTGGATGCCGGTGCCCCGCAGCGCCGCCTTCGCGGTGGCGACCATGTCCGGGTAGACACAGATCGCGGCGACGCGGGGGGTGGTCGGGTCGGTCGGATCGGGGGTCCTGCCCTTGGTGCACAGCGCGCGCACCTTGCCGACCGTGTCCGCGCCCTCCAGCGTGGTCAGGTCGATCATCGAGATGGCCAGGTCGATGGCGTACGCCTTGGCCGTGGTCTTGATCGAGCGGGTACCGAGCGTGGCGGCACGCGCCTCCAGGCCGACCTGGTCGACACCGGGCAGGCCGTGCAGGAAGCGGCGGAGCGAGGCCTCGGACGCCGCGACGTCCTGGAGACCGCTGCCCGCGACGCCTTGGGCGTTGGCTGCAAGAGTGGACATAGTCACCACACCAGCATATCTACGCGCGTAGTCAACCGCTAGAGCGGCACCGCATCGATGCCGGACCGAGACCTGGAGGTGTGATCGCCGCCCCCGTGATCGCCACCCCTGTGGATCCCGGGGGGCATGGGGCAGAATCGTCGGCATGACCGATTCCGACGGCCGGCCCCACCAGGGCCCGGCCGGCTCCGATGGGGAGCCCGTGTACGCCGACCGCGTGTACCGCTCCGTTCCCGGCGTCATCTCCGGGGTGCTGTTGCTGGCCGTCGCGGCCTGGCTGATCGGGGACGCGGCGCTCAACGGCACCGGCAAGACGCCGTGGGTGTCGCTGGCCGCCGTCCCGGTCTTCGCCCTCCCCGTGATCGCCTACACCCTGCGTCCCGCCGTGCGCGCCAACGAGCGGCGCCTGGTGGTGCGGAACCCGCTGCGCACCATCACCGCCCCCTGGGCCGCCGTCGACGCGCTGCGGGCCGGGTACTCGGTGGAGTTGCTCGCCGAGGGCAGGAAGTTCCAGGTGTGGGCGGTGCCGGTGTCGCTGCGCCAGCGCAAGCGCGCGGCCCGTGCCCAGGACCGCGCCGGCCGGCCGCAGCACACCTCCCGGCTGGGCCTGATGTTCGGCCAGGGCAACGCTCCGGCCGGCCCCGGTGTGCAGGGCTCGGCGGACCCCACCAGGGCCTGGTCCGACCAGGTGGTCGGCATCCTCCAGGAGATGGCCGAGCGCAACGCCTCCCGCCCCGAGGCGGCCGGCCCGATCGAGGTCCGCTGGTGCTGGTGGATCATCGCCCCGACCCTGGCGGGCCTGGTGGCGCTGATCGCCGTCATCGCCTCCTAGCCAGGCGTGTCCGACCCGCCGGCCGGCCCCGGTGGTCAGCCGGCGGCGCGGACGTAGACGTCGGCGGCGCCGGGGTGGCCGGTGGTCGCGTCCAGGGCGAAGATCTGCCGCTCCCGCCCGCCCGGGGGCTCGGGCAGCGGTGCGCCCGGCGTCGGCTCCTCGCCCGGCAGTGCCTCCACCAGGTCCGGCGGCAGCGGCGCGGGGGCGCCGGGGTCCGGCAGGTCGTAGACGCGGACGAAGTCGTCGAGGTTGCTGTCCGGTCCGCCGACGATCCGGTAGTGGAGGTAGGCCACGCGGGGTCCGCCGCGCGGACCGGTCAGGACGGCCGCCTCGGGCACGTAGTACCGGCCCTTGCCGGGGTGCCGGCGGTGGTGGAGGCCGGCCGGCCGCTCGGCGCGGTCGGTGTCGGTCTCGCGCAGGCCGGTCATCCGCGCGCCCCGGTCCACCGTCCAGCCGACCGCCACCGCGGTGAGGACCGCGCACAGTGCCGGCAGGCCACCCGTCAGCCGTCGGGCCGTGGGCCGCGCTCCGTTCATCCCGGCTCCCCCCTTCACCGGCCACTGTAGGCGCGGCGGGCGCTCGCCACGGACGGATCGAGCGCCTCCCGGGCCGGCCGGGAGACGCTCGATCGCCGAAGCAGGGGAACCGTCAGGCGGTGATGCCGGCGGCCGCGGCCAGGTCGTGCTTGATCGCCGCGAGCAGGTCGGCGGCGCGGGTGCGGGCGTCGGCGAGGCCGGCGGCGGTGCCGACCGGGAGGACGACCTCCAGGTAGCACTTGAGCTTGGGCTCGGTGCCGGAGGGGCGGACCACGATACGGGCCGAGCGGACGGCGTCGCCGGCCAGGTAGTAGCGCAGGCCGTCGGTGGGCGGCAGGTCGGCGGAGCCGGCGGTGAGGTCGTCGGCGCGGGTCACGGTGAGGCCGGCCAGCGCGGTGGGCGGCTGCTCGCGCAGGGTGCGCATGGCGTCGGCGATCAGCGAGAGGTCCTCGACCCGGACGGAGAGCTGGTCGGTGGCGTGCAGGCCGTGCTCCAGCGCCAGGTCGTCGAGCAGGTCGGTCAGGGTGCGGCCGGAGCGCTTGAGGGTGGCGGCCAGCTCGGCGACCAGCAGGGCGGCGGTGATGCCGTCCTTGTCGCGCACGCCCTGCGGGTCGACGCAGTAGCCGAGCGCCTCCTCGTAGCCGTAGCGCAGGCCCTCGGCGCGGGAGATCCACTTGAAGCCGGTGAGGGTCTGCGCGTAGCCGAGCCCGGCGGCCTCGGCGATCCGGCCGAGCAGGGTGGAGGAGACGATGGTGGTGGCGAAGGTGCCGGCGGCCTTCTTGGCGACCAGCGCGGCGCCGAGCAGCGCGCCGACCTCGTCGCCGCGCAGCATCCGCCAGCCGTTCGCGCCCTGCCCGCCGCCGGCGGCGTCGCCGTTGGCGGGGACGGCCACCGCGCAGCGGTCGGCGTCCGGGTCGTTGGCGATGACGATGTCCGGGCCGACCGAGGCGGCGGTGCGGAAGGCGAGGTCCATCGCCCCCGGCTCCTCCGGGTTGGGGAAGGCGACGGTCGGGAAGTCCGGGTCCGGCTCGGCCTGCTCGGCGACCACGGTCGGCGCGGGGAAGCCGGCCCGGTCCAGGGCGGCGAGGAAGGTGTCGCGGCCGACGCCGTGCATCGGGGTGTAGACGACGGCGAGGTCGCGGGCGCTGTGCGGGTCGACGATGGACGCGGCGCGGTCCAGGTAGGCCTCGACCACCGACTCGTCCACGGTCTCCCAGCCGCTCGTGGCGAGCGGGACCTCGTGGAGCGAGCCGATCGCGTCGATCTCGGCGGCGATGCCGGCGTCGGCCGGAGGGACGATCTGCGAGCCGTCGCCCAGGTAGACCTTGTAGCCGTTGTCCTGCGGCGGGTTGTGGCTGGCGGTGACGGTCACACCGGCGGCCGCGCCGAGGTGGCGGACGGCGAAGGCGAGCACCGGGGTCGGCAGCGGGCGCGGGAACAGCGCGGCGCGCAGGCCGGCGCCGACCACCACGGCGGCGGTGTCGCGGGCGAAGTCGTAGGACTTGTGACGGGCGTCGTACCCGATGACCACGAGGTCGCCGAGGCCCTGCTGCCTGACGTAGGAGACCAGGCCGGCGGCGGCCCGGATCACCACGGCGCGGTTCATCCGCATCGGCCCGGCACCGAGTTCGCCGCGCAGGCCGGCGGTGCCGAACTGCAGGCGGCCGGCGAAGCGGTCGGCCAGGTCGGCCCAGGCGAGCTTGGCCGTGGCGTCGGCCTCGGGGGCCTCGGCGGCGGCGAGCAGCGCGGCGAGCTCCTCGCGGGTCTGCGGGTCCGGGTCCTCGGCGAGCCAGGTGCGGGCCCGGGCGAGGAGGTCGGTGGTGGTTGCCTGCGTCATGGCTGCAGCTCCATCGGGAAGTGCGTCGGTGGTCGGCCGGGGAGGGTGCCCCGGCCCTGGCCCGGTGGGACGGGCCGGGGGAGACGGGCGCGCGGGGGTGGTCGGGACGGTCGGGTCGGGACGAAACCTACGGCGCGCCGGCGGCGCGGCGCGGCGTCCGGCCGGGCGGGGCGTGTCGGGCCGGTGGACGCGGACGGGGCCCGCGGGCGGGTGTGATCACCGGATCACACCCGCCCGGGGCCCCGTCGCTCATGCCGTCCGCACCCGCGCCGGCGTCAGATCCGCTCCAGGACCTCGGCCAGCAGCGCGCCCATGCGCTCGGCGGAGGCCTTGCCGGCCTCCAGCACCTCGGCGTGGTTGAGCGGCTCGCCGGTCATGCCGGCGGCCAGGTTGGTGACCAGGGAGATGCCCAGCACCTCGGCGCCGGCCTCGCGGGCCGCGATGGCCTCCAGGGTGGTGGACATGCCGACCAGCTCGCCGCCGATCACCCGGGCCATGTTGACCTCGGCCGGGGTCTCGTAGTGCGGGCCGCGGAACTGGACGTAGACGGCCTCGTCCAGGGTCGGGTCGACCTCGCGGCACAGCTCGCGCAGCCGCTTGGAGTAGAGGTCGGTGAGGTCCACGAAGTTCGCGCCGACGATCGGGGAGTCCGCGGTCAGGTTGATGTGGTCGCTGATCAGGACCGGCTGCCCGGGCACCCAGGTCGGGCGCAGGCCGCCGCAGCCGTTGGTCAGCACGATGATCCCGCAGCCGGCCGCGGCGGCGGTGCGCACACCGTGGACGACGGTGGCGACGCCGTGGCCCTCGTAGTAGTGGTTGCGGCCGAGGAAGATCAGGGCGCGCTTCTCGCCGATCTTCACCGAGCGGATCGTGCCGGCGTGGCCGGCCACGGCGGGGGCGGGGAAGCCCGGCAGTTCGGTGACCGGGAACTCCGCCACGGTCTCGCCCAGGGCGTCGGCGGCCGGCACCCAGCCGGAGCCCATCACCAGGGCGACGTCGTGGCGCTCGGCACCGGTCAGCTCGCGCAGGCGCTCGGCGGCGGCCTGGGCGGCGGCGTAGGGGTCGGCGGAGACGACCGACTGAGGAGATGCGTTCACGTGTCCGAGGATAGACGGGAAACGGCTACGCGCGTAGAAAATCCTGGTACGACGTGCCGGATCGTTACCCGGATGGCCCGAACCCGCAGTTCCGCCCGTCGGCGCGTCCGGTCAGAGCCGCTTGGCGCTGCGCAGGCCCTTGGCGTACAGCCCGTTGTCGTCCAGCCGGGCGGTGCCGCCCTTGTCGCCGAAGGTCGGGCCGTCCGCCTCCTCGCGGCTGGAGATGTAGCGGGGGTGGCCGTCGGTGTCCAGGCCCAGGTAGATGCCGGTGTGGTCGAGCCGGGCGCCGGTGCGGGCGTCGATCTCGAAGAAGACCAGGTCGCCGGGGAGCAGCGGGTCGGTCGAGGCGGGCCGCACGGTGGTGTCCGAACCGGGCGCGGTGGCCAGCGGCAGCACCGGTACGCCCGGCCCGGTGCGGGCCAGGCCGTTGGCGGTGCGGGGCAGGCCGGGGCCGGGCGCGTCCTTGGACAGCAGCGGGTAGCCGGACCGGTAGCCGTACACCATCCGTACGAAGCCGGAGCAGTCGAAGGCGCCGTAGCGGGTCCGGTCCGGGCGCTTGGTGACCTTGTCGGCGAAGGTGTACGGCACCCCGAGGTAGTCGAGGAAGTCGGTCTGCTCCAGGCGCAGGTCATTGCCGCTCGAGCCGTCCGGGTTGAGCGGGCCGAACGAGGCGTCGCCCCTGACCCGGACGCCCTTGCCGTCCCTGCCCTCCGGGGCGCCCGCCAGGTACTGGGTGGCCACGGCGAGCACGTCGTCCTCGGTGGAGCCGAGGTAGCGGCCGAACCAGGTGCGGAACCAGGCCTCGTCCTGGGCCCCGGCCTTCCAGGGCTGCGGCATCAGCCGCACCCAGCTGTCGCCGGTCAGCACGGCGCTGGTGGTGCCCGGCTCGGTGAAGGTGCGGCTGGGGCCGGTCAGCACGGCGGTGCGGGCGCCGTCGGTCAGGGTGGCGAGGACGCCGCCGCGCGCGTCGCGCACCACCGTGCGGTCGGGGCCGGCGAGTCGCTCGTAGCGCGGTCCGGCCGCCGCCGCGGCGGTGCCCACGGCGGCGGGCGCGGCGGGGGCGGTGAGCAGCGGTGCGGTGCCGCCGGCCGGGACGGGCCGAGGGTCGCGCTCGCGCAGCTGGACGGTGAGGTAGCCGCTGGTGGCCAGCAGGACGGCGGCGAGGCCCCCGCTGAGCAGGGACTTCCGGGTGACGGGCATGGCGGTTCGCGCTCCGGGGATCGGGTGCCGGGGTTCGGGTGCCGGGATCAGGTACCGGGCAGGGCGCCGAGCAGCACGCCGGCGGTGAGCACCACGTAATTGGCGAGGGTGACGGTCGTGGTCGCCGTCAGGGTGGCCGCCCGGGGCTGGCGGACCAGCTGGTAGGCGATCAGACCCGGCACGATGAAGCCCAGCGTCTGGTTGGCGTACAGGGTGGGCAGCTCGCGCTGGAGGACCAGCATCACGGTGGCCTGGAGCAGCACGCCGATCAGCACCACGGTGGCGAACAGCCGCTTGCCGTAGAGGATCACCAGCTTCTGCACCACCCGGGTGGCCAGGTAGGTGAGCACGGTGACGCCGACCACGATGGCGACCCGCTGGAGGTCCTCGACCAGGGTGAGGGCCAGCCAGCCGGGGGTGATCATGCCGCCGGGGGAGAGGTTGGTGGTCAGGTAGCAGACCAGCGAGAAGACCAGTCCGAGCGCGATGCCGATGGCGGCGATCTCGGGGGTGAGCTCGGTGGGGATCACGGCTGGTCTCCGTCGTGGCGGTGGTGGGGGTGCGGGTCGTACGGGCCGTAGGAGTCGTACGGGCTGTAGGAGTCGTACGGCCGGTACGCGGCGCCGGGGGCGGCCGGCTCGTACCAGGCGTCGGGCAGCGGTTCGGGGACGTACACGGGCTCGTACACGGCTTCGTACGCCGGTCCGTCCTCGGGTTCGTCGTCCGGGGCGAGCCGGGCCAGCTCCTCCAGGAACAGTTCGCCCTGCCCGTGGATGTTGCCGATCGCGACCAGCGAGGAGTCGGGCCCGAGCGCGTCCAGCAGCTCGGCGGTGAGCCGCGCCGGGTCCCGCCGGTCGCCGCCGAGGTCGACCACCCGCCCGGACCAGCCGGCCGGGACGGCGTCCCGGGCGCTCTTGGTGGGGTGGCCGATCAGGAAGACCGTGTCCGGGTCGAGGTCCGGCACGATCTGGCCCATCTGGCCGTTGCGCTCGACCCGGTCCGGGCGGCAGTTGACCACCACGTGCAGCGGGCGGTGGATCGCGCCCAGGTCCTCCAGTTGGCGGACGTTCATCAGCGTCGACTCGGGGTCGTTGGCGGCGAAGACGTTGGCGAACCGCAGCCGCTTGCCGTCCGGCGTCCGGTAGCGCTCGACCGAGAGCACGCCCGGGTCCGGCGGCGCCGCCCACATGCCGCGCAGCGCCGTCTGCCGGTCCACGCCGAGGAGTTCGGCGACGGCCAGCGCGATGGCCACGTTCTCCTTGAAGGTGAACCAGCTGAAGCCGCGCAGCTCCTCGTCGCTGACCGACTCCGGGTCGACCTCGATCAGTTCGCAGTCCCGCCTGGCCGCCTCCTCGCGCAGGATGTGCGCGCGCTCCCGCTCGGCGGTCACGCAGACGCCGCCGACCGGCATCGAGCGCGACAGCGAGCGGGCGACGTCGTCCAGCGTGGGGCCCATCTCGGCGAGGTGGTCCTCGCGGACGTTGCACAGCACGCCGATGGTGGAGCGGATCAGCTTGGTCTGGTTGACCTCCTGGAGCGCCGGCATGACGGCCATGCACTCGATCACCAGCGCGTGCGGGCGGTAGGTGGCGGCGCGCCGGACGATGCCGATCTGCTCGACCACGTTGGCGATGCCGAACTTGCGGTAGACCGGCTCCTCGGTGGCGTCCGGGTGGATGAACCGGGCGGCGGTGCCGGTGGTCTTGGCGACGGTGACCAGGCCGCCGCCGCGCAGCGCGCCCGCGCACAGCCGGGTGATCGAGCTCTTGCCGCGGATGCCGTTGACCAGCACCCGGGTGGGGATCTGGTCCAGGGCGGCGAAGTGCCGGCGCTGTTCGACGATGCCGGCCACCAGCAGGACGGCGCAGCACACCAGCAGCACGAAGTAGAGGAAGAGCACGGGTCCCTCTCAGGGAGCGGTGGCGGCGGGGGCGTGGTGCGCGGCGCGCTCGCGGCCGGCCTGTTCGCGGCCGGCCCGTTCGCGGTCGGCGCGCTCCCACCCGGCCCGTTCGCGGTCGGCGCGCTCCCACCCGGCGCGTTCGCGGTCGGCGCGCTCCAGGTCCTGGCGGATCAGCTCCAGGCTGCGGGCGACGGCGCCGACCTCGTCGTGGTGGACGGGGTAGAGCACGGTGCGCCGGTCCCCGGCGGCCAGGGCCTCGGCGCTCGCGGTGAGCCGGCGCAGCGGCACGCCGACCGCGACGTACAGCCAGCCGAGGCAGAGCGCGGCGGCGGCCAGGCCGAGCATGCCGGCCAGCACGGCGCGCCGGTCGGCCCGGTTCTGGTCGAGGTGCAGCCAGGACACCGGGTGGACGGTGACGACGGACCAGCCGAGCCGGGCGACGGCGCCGCGGCCGCCGAGCGGGGCGGCGGCGAGCAGCACCGGGTCGCCGCCGGTGCGCACGACGTCGGCGGCGGCGCGCCCGGGCGCGGTGCCGGAGGTACCGGTGGTGGACGTGCCGGTGCCGGACGTCCCGGTGGCGGCGGCCAGGACGGTCCGGGCGCGGCCCTCGGGGAGTTCGCCGAAGGAGGCGTAGGCCTCGTTGGCGGCGAGCACCCGGTGGCGGTCGTCGAGCAGCCAGACCCGGCCGAGGCCGGGCCGGTCGAGCAGGCCGCCGAGGAAGTCGGTGCGGAACTCGCCGACCAGGACCGGTCCGGCGGCCGGTGCCCCGCCCGCCTCGCCCGCGGAGCCGTCGGCGGCCTCGGTGGCGTCGGAGGCCTCGGCCGCGGGCACGGCGAGCGGGGTCCTGGCGGCGATCCGGGGCTCCTTGCCGGAGCTGTTGAGCAGCAGCACCCCGCCGGGACCGAGCGCCCCGGGGCCGGTGCGGTGCGGCTCCTCGCCGGCCCGGGCGAGCACCTCGCCGCCGGCGCCGAGCACGTACAGCGCGCGGTAGCGCTCGTGCCGGGCGAGGGCGGTGCGCAGCAGCGTCTGGGCGCCGCCGACCGAGGCGGTGGCGAGTCCGGGGGCGAGCGCCCGCAGGTCGGCGTAGCCCTCGTTGAGGGCCTGGCGCAGCCGGTCGGCGGCGTTGTCGGTGCGGTCCCGCTGGCCGGCCACCACCTGGGTGGGGACGCGGACCTCGCCGTCGTTGCCGCCGAGCAGCAGCAGCGGGGCGGACCAGCCGAGCACCACGGCGGCGGCGAGGCCGAGCGGCAGCGCGGCGCCCGGCCGGCGGCGCCCGGGCGCGGGCGCGGTCGGCGGGCGGGCCGGGTCGAGGAGTTGGCGGCGCAGCTCCTCCAGGGCGCGGCCGATCCGGCCGGCCTCGCCGCGCCGCGGGCCGCGCACCGGCCGGTCCAGCTCGCCCCGGGTGAGCCGGCGGGCCTCCAGGAAGAGCCGCAGCAGCGGGCGCTGCAGGGTTCGGCGCAGGAACCAGGCGAGCAGCAGCGCGAGAGCCAGCAGGGCCCCGGCGGCGCCCAGGCCGAGGGCCGGGTGGCGCAGGCCGGCGGCCTTGCCGTCGACGGTGCCGGTGGAGACGACGGTGAGCCCGAGCGCGGTGGCCGGGTCGCGCGGGTCGGCGCCGGCGACGGCGGCGTAGCCGGCCACCCGGCGCATGCCCCGGGGGTCGGCGCCGCCGGCCAGGCTGCCGGAGACGGTCTCGCCGGGGGCCGCGGCGGGGTCGGCGGTGGGCCCGGTGACCCGGCCCCGGGCGGTGGCGACCAGCTGCCGGGCGGCCTCGTCGGGAAGGTCGGCGCCGGTGGCGTCGAGCACGGTGCCGGTGGTGTCGAGGACCTGGATGGTCTGGCCGTCGCGGGTGGCGAGGGCCGGCAGCCGCAGGTTGTCGGAGGCGACCAGCAGGGCCCGGCCGTCGTGCGCCGTGTCGACCAGCGCGAAGGTCAGCAGCCGGGTGCCGCCGGCGGAGGGGACGAGCAGCGGCGCGGGCGCGGTGTCGGTGATCCGGCCGAGGTCGAGGCCGGCCAGCGGGACGGTCTCGCCGCGGGCGGCGAGCAGCCGGCCGGTGTCCGGGCGGACGATCACGGTGCCGCGCCACTTGCGGTACGCCCGGCCGAGCGCGGTGAGCACCTCGGCGGGCTCGGCGGGCGCCCGGTCGTAGCGGGCGGCGGAGCGCAGCAGGTCGGTGGTGTTCTCCCGCAGGCCCGCCCGCAGTGACAGGGCGGTGTCCTCGGCGGCGTACTGGTGGGACTCGCGGACCGCCTGAGGGGTGTCGTCCACCCGCAGGCCGCCGACGGCCAGCGCGGTGATCGCGGCGACGGCCAGGAGCAGGACGAGCAGCAGCGCGATCGGCGGGCGGATGCCCCCGAGCAGCGGCATGTCGGCCCGGCGGCGATAGCGGTGCTGTCGCGGCGGGGTGGGGGCCGTGCTCACGGGTGGTGCCTCGTCGGGGGAGTCGGGTCGGGTCCGGTGCGTCGGGCGGCAGTGCGCCACCCACCCCTGGAGCCCCACCGCGATCCGGGATGCGCCCGGCCGAAACCTCAAAAGCGTACGAAGGGGTTCCGGATATCCTGTCTCGTAAAGATTTCGGATCGGGGAAGCTTCGATCACGATCGGTTTGGATCATGGAGCGCCTGTTGCGGGCGGTAGTTTCTTCCCTCGTGGAGAAACGCGAGGTACGACGCTCGATGCGCCGGCCGGTCGCGGCGCTGGTCGTCCTGGCCGCCCTGGCCGGCGGACTGGCCCTCGCCGCCCGCGGTCCCGCGCGGCACCCGTCGGGGGCCGGTCCCGCCGCCGCCTCCGCCGCCTCCGCCGCCTCCGCGGCCGCTCCGCGCCCGGTGGACCTCGCCGACCGGATCGACGCCTACACCGCCGCCGTCACCGTGGGCGGCTACACCGCCCCCGACCCCGCCCAGCGCCGGGCCGTCGCCGACGGGGTCCGGTCGGCCGTCGACGGCCGGCCCGACCGGGCCGGGCGGCTGCTGGCCGCCGTCGGCTACCGGCTCACCGAGTTCACCGAGGCCGTCAGCGGCCGCCGCACCGCCGAGATCGCCGACGCCTCCGGCACCGACCCGCGCGGCTGGGGCCGGATCTACCTGGACCTCTCCACTCCGGCCGGCTGGTCCGCCCAGGTGCCGCACCCGGTCTCCGACAGCCGCACCGAGGCCCTCGGCGCCGAACTCTTCCGCGCGGCGCCCGGCGGCGTGCTCGTCCTCGCCGGCGCCCACCGGCGGGCGGGCACCGACGGATCGGCGGACGTCGCCCACCGCGACGACACCGTCTTCGCCGCCGTCGTCGAGGCGCTCGCCGCCCGCGGCCTGCCCGGCGTCCAGCTGCACGGCTTCGCCGAGGACAGCCTCCCGGGCACCGACGCCGTGGTCTCCAGCGGCGCCGGGACGGCCGGCGGGATCGCCGAACGGACCGCCGACGGGCTCGCCGCCGCCGGACTCGCGGTCTGCCGGGCCTGGCGGGAGACGTGCGGGCGGCTGGAGGGCACCACCAATGTCCAGGGGCGCTTCGCCGCCGGCCTCGGGGTGCCCTGGGTCCACGTCGAACTCGCCAACCCGCTGCGCACCGACCCGGCCCGCCGCGCACGGGTCGTCGCGGCCCTGGCCGGGGCGGTCAGCGGCGGGCCGTAGGGATCAGCAGGGGCGGCGGCGCAGGTCCAGGACGTAGTCGTCGGGGGCGCCGGCGCTCTCCGCCGCGTCCGCGATCAGGCCCAGGTAGCGGGCCGCGGGCAGGCCGCCCTCGTAGTCGTTCAGCACGTACGTCCAGACCGGCACGTCGCCGTCCAGGGTCTGCGCCCGCAGCTTGATCTTGCGGTAGATGCCGAGCTGGACGCCCTCCCAGCGGTCCAGCCCCTCCTCGTCCATCGGCGCCACGTCGTACAGCGAGACGAAGACCTGGTCCTTCTCGTCCTCCACCACGGTGGCCAGCGAGCCCTCCCAGCCGAGGTGTTCGCCGCCGAAGGTGAGCCGCCAGCCGGACAGCCACCCGGTGCCGCGCAGCGGCGAGTGCGGGGCGCGGCGGGTCATCTGCCGGGCATCGAGGTTCGTGGCATACGCGGCGTAAAGGGGCATGGGGGGAAGCCTACGTTCACCGGCCGATCCGACAGAAGCCCCGACCCCGGCGTGGCAGTGCTCCCGGCGTGCGGGACAATGGTTGACGTGACTCGGATCGTGATCATCGGTGGCGGACCCGGCGGCTACGAGGCGGCGCTCGTCGCGGCCCAGCTCGGCGCGGAGGTGACCGTCGTCGACCGCGACGGCCTGGGCGGATCGGCGGTGCTCACGGACTGCGTGCCGTCGAAGACGCTGATCGCGACGGCGGAGGTGATGACGACCTTCGACAGCTCGTACGAGGAACTCGGCATCATCGTCGCCGACGACACCCCCCACATCGACACCCCGGCCCGGGTGGTCGGCGTCGACCTCGGCAAGGTCAACCGCCGTGTGAAGCGCCTGGCCATCGCGCAGTCCCACGACATCACCCAGTCCGTCACCCGCGCCGGCGTCACCGTGCTGCGCGGCCGCGGCCGGCTCGGCACCGGCGGCCAGGCCGTGGACGGCTCCCGCGAGGTGCTGGTGGACGCGCCCGACGGCAGCGTCCAGTCGCTGCGCGCCGACGCCGTGCTGATCGCCACCGGCGCCCACCCGCGCGAGCTGCCCGACGCCCAGCCCGACGGCGAGCGGATCCTCACCTGGACCCAGGTCTACGACCTGGAGGAGCTGCCGCGCGAGCTGATCGTGGTCGGATCCGGCGTCACCGGCGCCGAGTTCGCCGGCGCCTACCAGGCGCTGGGCTCCAAGGTCACCCTGGTCTCCTCGCGCGACCGGGTGCTGCCGGGCGAGGACCCGGACGCCGCCGAGGTGCTGGAGGAGGTCTTCCGCCGCCGCGGCATGAACGTGATGAGCCGCTCGCGCGCCGAGACGGTGAAGCGGATCGGCGACACGGTCGAGGTCACCCTCTCCGACGGCACGGTGATCGAGGGCACCCACTGCCTGATGGCGGTCGGCTCCATCCCGAACACCGCCGAGATGGGCCTGGAGGAGGCCGGGGTCAAGCTCAACGACTGGGGCCAGATCCAGGTCGACCGGGTCTCCCGCACCAGCGCCCCCGGCGTCTACGCGGCCGGCGACTGCACCGGCGTCTTCATGCTCGCCTCGGTGGCGGCCATGCAGGGCCGGATCGCCATGTACCACGCGCTCGGTGACGCGGTGCAGCCGCTGAACCTCAAGACCGTGGCCTCCAACGTCTTCACCGACCCCGAGATCGCCACCGTCGGCTACACCGCCGCCGACGTGAAGTGCGGCAAGATGGACGCGGTCGAGGTCAAGCTCCCGCTGCGCGGCAACCCGCGGGCCAAGATGCAGGGCATCCGCGACGGCTTCGTGAAGCTGTTCTGCCGCCCCGGCACCGGCATCGTGGTCGGCGGCGTGGTCGTCGCCCCGCGCGCCAGCGAGCTCATCCACTCGATCTCGCTCGCGGTGGACGCCAATCTGACGGTCGAACAGGTGGCCAGCGCCTTCACCGTCTACCCGTCGGTCTCCGGCTCCACCGCCGAGGCCGCCCGCCAGCTCCACATCCGCAAGCGCGCCGAGGGCGAATCCTGAGCCCAGGGCGCTCAGTTGGGGGCGGTCGCCGTTCGGCGGCCGCCCTTCGCGCGTCCCCGGCCGTCACTCGGACGGCGGGCGCAGTCCCCGATCACCGACGGCGCGCATTGTACGGTCACGCGCCGCTCCGGCGTGAGCAATTCCCGCTACTAGCAGCAAACGCCTGAAAGCAGACGGTCACGCAGGTTACCGTCGGTTCTGTGTTTGCAGCAGAACGTCGCCAGTTGATCCTCGAAATGGTGCGCGCCAACGGAGCGGTCTCGCTCCGCGAGTTGGCCCGCGTCGTCCAGACCTCCGAAGTGACCGTGCGCCGCGACGTACGGGCCCTGGAGGCAGAAGGGCTCCTCGACCGCCGGCACGGCGGCGCGGTGCTCCCCGGCGGCTTCAGCCGCGAACCCGGCTACCCGCAGAAGACCCACCTGTCCGCCGCCGAGAAGAGCGCCATCGCCGATCTCGCCGCCGGCCTGGTGGAGGAGGGCGACGCCGTGGTGGTCGGCGCCGGCACCACCACCCAGGAACTCGCCCGCCGCCTGGCCCGGGTGCCCGGGCTGACCGTGGTGACCAACTCGCTGCTGGTCGCCCAGGCGCTCGCGCATGCCAACCGGGTGGAGGTGGTGATGACCGGCGGCACCCTGCGCGGCTCCAACTACGCCTTGGTCGGCAGCGGCGCCGAGCAGTCCCTGCACGGGCTGCGGGTCACCAAGGCCTTCGTCTCGGGCAGCGGACTGACCGCCGAGCGCGGCCTGTCGACCACGAACATGCTCTCCGCGAGCGTGGACCGGGCACTGGTGCAGTCGGCCACCGAGGTGATCATCCTCGCCGACCACACCAAGCTCGGCGCGGACAGCATGTTCCAGACCGTCCCCACCGAGACCATCACCCGCCTCGTCACCGACGAGCACGCCACCGCCGACGACACCACCGCCCGCGAACTCGACGCGCTCGCCGACTGCGGCGTGCAGATCGACCTCGCGCCGCTCGGTGCCCCGTCGTCCGGCGACGCCCCGGTGCACGGCACCGGCAGCGGCCCCGTCCACCAGACCCAGCCCGGACCGATGGCCCGCCGCCCCGTGCCGCCGCCCCCCGGCGGCGGCGCCCCGCTGCCCGGCCAGCGCCGGCCCGGCGTGCACGGCCCCGGCGGACCGGCGGGCCCGGGCGGGCCGCTGCCGGCCAGGCTCGCCGAACTCGGCCTCCAGCGCGGCCGCTGAGCCCCTCCCGGCCGCCCCTCCGGCCGTCGCACCCCCGTACCGCCGCTCCACCTGTTCCACCCGCTCCGCCCGCTCCACCGCCGAAAACACGACCGGTCCGCACACCCGAAGGTGTACGGACCGGCGGCGGAAGACGCGGGAGGCGCGTCAGTCCTTGATCTCGCAGAGCGCCGCACCGCTGGAGACGCTCGCCCCCACCTCGGCCTTGAGGCCGACGACGGTGCCCGCCTTGTGCGCGTTCAGCGGCTGCTCCATCTTCATCGCCTCCAGGACGACGATCAGCTCGCCCTCCGCGACGACCTGGCCCTCCTCGACCGCGACCTTCACGATGGTGCCCTGCATCGGCGACGCCAGCGTGTCACCGCTGACCGCCGCGCCGGCCTTCTTCGCACCCACCCGGCGCTTGGCCTTCGCGGCCCCCGCACCGGCCGCCGGAGCGCTGGAGACGCCCAGCGAGGACGGCAGCGAGACCTCGATCCGCTTGCCGCCGACCTCGACGACCACGGTCTCCCGGCCCTCGGCCTCCTCGCCCTCGCCGGCCGCACCGGCGAACGCGGGGATGGTGTTGTCGAACTCGGTCTCGATCCACCGGGTGAAGACCTTGAACGGCCCGTCACCGCCGTGCACCTCCGGCGCGAACGCCGGGTCGGTGACGACCGCCCGGTGGAACGGGATGGCGGTCGCCATGCCCTCGACCTTGAACTCCGCCAGCGCGCGCTTCGCCCGCTCCAGCGCCTGCTTGCGGTCCCGGCCGGAGACGACCAGCTTCGCCAGCAGCGAGTCCCAGGCCGGACCGATCACCGAACCGGTCTCCACGCCCGAGTCCAGCCGCACACCCGGGCCGGACGGCGGCGCGAACAGCGTCACCGTGCCCGGCGCCGGCAGGAAGTTGCGGCCCGGGTCCTCGCCGTTGATGCGGAACTCGAACGAGTGGCCGCGCACCTCCGGGTCGTCGTACCCGAGCTCCTCGCCGTCCGCGATCCGGAACATCTCGCGGACCAGGTCGATCCCGGTGACCTCCTCGGTGACCGGGTGCTCCACCTGCAGACGGGTGTTGACCTCCAGGAAGGAGATCGTGCCGTCCAGCGCCACCAGGAACTCGCAGGTCCCGGCGCCCTCGTAGCCGGCCTCCTTGAGGATGGCCTTCGACGCCCGGTACAGCTCGGCGTTCTGCTCCGGGGTCAGGAACGGCGCGGGCGCCTCCTCGACCAGCTTCTGGTGCCGGCGCTGCAGCGAGCAGTCACGGGTGGAGACGACCACCACGTTGCCGTGCTTGTCGGCCAGGCACTGGGTCTCCACGTGCCGCGGGTTGTCCAGGTAGCGCTCGACGAAGCACTCGCCGCGCCCGAAGGCGGCGACCGCCTCGCGCACCGCGGACTCGTACAGCTCCGGGATCTCCTCCAGCGTCCGGGCGACCTTCAGGCCGCGGCCGCCGCCGCCGAACGCCGCCTTGATGGCGACCGGCAGGCCGTGCTCGCCGGCGAACGCGACGACCTCGTCGGCACCCGAGACCGGGTCCGGCGTACCGGCCACCAGCGGGGCACCGGCGCGCTGCGCCACGTGCCGGGCGGTGACCTTGTCACCGAGGTCGCGGATGGCCTGCGGCGGCGGGCCGATCCAGGTGAGACCCGCGTCGATGACGGCCTGGGCGAAGTCGGCGTTCTCCGACAGGAAGCCGTAGCCGGGGTGGACGGCGTCCGCGCCCGAGTCGGCGGCGGCCTGGAGGACCTTGGCGATGTCCAGGTAGCTGGTGCCGGGGGTGTCGCCGCCCAGCGCGTAAGCCTCGTCGGCCGCGCGGACGTGCAGCGCATCCCGGTCCGGCTCGGCGTAGACGGCGACGCTGGCGATACCGGCGTCCGAGCAGGCCCGGGCGACGCGGACGGCGATTTCCCCGCGGTTGGCGATGAGCACCTTGCGCACTGTGGCTCCCTTCTTGAACCTCGTTGAGTTTATGGATTCCTGGGCGGTACCGGCGAGTAGCCCCAGGTTGTGAACTATCCCACACGGAGGGTGATGCGTCCGGACGGGTGGTGGGCGGCCCGACGGGAGTCCTCGCAGGTGGTGGCCGGTGCGCCGGCGGCGGCCCGGCGCTTGCGCTCGGTGACGGCGCGGCGTGGCGCGGCGGTGGGCTTGGCCACACCCCGAGCGTTCCGCGAGCCGGGCTCAAGCGGTGGCGGCGGCAGCGGGGGCCGGGGCGGCCGTCCCGGGGGCGCCCGGCGGGGCCGGGGGGCGCTCCAGGGCGCGGTCGGTGACGTCGGCGACCTGCTCGACGACGTCGGGGCCGTAGGCGGCCGGATTGACCACCTTGAGCAGCAGCGCGAAGGTGCCGTCCGTGCCGTACCGGCGGGCCAGCCGGCGGTGGTGGGTGACCAGGTGGCGGACCCCGGCGTGGTTGGCGATGCCGGTCTGCCCGGAGATCAGGAAGACCGGGCGGCCGCCCCCGGGGGTGGCCAGCCGGGCCAGCAGCACGTACTCGCCGGCCTCGTCGTCGGCGGCGTAGGAGCGGCCGCCGACGGTGATGGTGTTGTCCAGGACGGCGTGGTCGCCGGAGACCGCCACCCCGGGCAGGCCCCAGGCCAGGTGGGCGGCCATCCGCTCGTTGGAGACCGGGCCGCCGAAGCAGAGCTCGGTCCTGGTGCCGAGGCCGCGCGGCGCGGCGTCGTGCGCCACCAGGTCGGCGTGCGCGCCGCACTCCTTGACCAGGGCGGCCAGTTCCATCAGCGCGTAGGCGTCGCGCCGGGTGATCGTCCGGGGGTGCGCGCCGGTGCCGATGCTGCGGTTGACCACGATCAGGCACTCGCTGCCGGCGGGCAGGCCGAGGAAGGCCCTGGCCCGTTCCAGCCGGCGTCTTCGGCGCAGGCTCTGGCCGAGCCAGCCGAGTGCGGCGCTGATCGCGCTGGCCAGCAGGCCCAGCAGTACGTTGAGCAGACTGTCGGTCATCCGCTCGCCACCTCCCCCGTCGCCCCGGAGCGCCGATGCCGTCCGGACGCCCTTCCAGCGTGCATCAGATGACGTCGGCCACGGGGTGGTTGGCCACAATTGTGCCGGTGTTTGGCGCACCGGCGACGGTCGTCGGCGAGGCGGTCACCCACGACGGCCGCCGGTGCGGCCGGTCAGGTCCAGAGGTCGGTGATCCGGACGTCCAGCTCGGCGAGCAGCGTGCGCAGCAGCGGCAGGGAGAGGCCGATGACGTTGCCCGGGTCGCCGTCCACGCCCTCGATGAACGGGCCCGAGCGGCCGTCCAGGGTGAACGCGCCGGCCACGTGCAGCGGCTCGCCGGTGGCGATGTAGGCGGCGACCTCGGCGTCGTCCGGGGTGCCGAAGCGCACGGTGGTGGAGGCGGTGGCGGAGGCCCTGCGGCCGTTGGCGGTGTCGATCACGCAGTGGCCGGTGCGCAGCACGCCGGCCCGCCCGCGCATGGACTGCCAGCGGGCCAGCGCCTCGGTCTCGTCGGCGGGCTTGCCGAGGGCCAGGCCGTCCAGCTCCAGGACGGAGTCGCAGCCGACGACCAGCTCGCCGTCGGTGAGGCCGGCGGCGACGGCCTCGGCCTTGGCCTCGGCGAGGACGAGGGCGAGTTCGCCGGGGGTGGCGGCGGTGATCGCGTCCTCGTCGACGCCGCTGACCACCACGCGCGGGTCGAAGCCCGCCTGGCGCAGCAGCCCGAGGCGGGCGGGGGAGGCGGAGGCGAGGACAAGGGTGCGGCGGTCGGTCATGCCCACCAGGGTAGAGGGAGGCCCGGGTCGGCCGTCCGGTGATCGTCAGATCATCAGGAGAACAGCGATCAACAGGGCGAGGACGGCGAGCACATGGCCGGCCCGGTGCAGCTTCTTCTGCATCCGGCGGGCTTCCGGGGAGGGCTCGTCGCGAGGGTCTGACCAGAGCATCGTTCCAGGGTGCTCCGGCGGGTCGCCGGGGCGCCTGAGTACCCGTACTCAGCTTTCGGGGCGATCCGGGCTTCCGCCGGTCCGGGCCGAACGGTCCGGACCGGCGGAAGCCCGCCCGCCTATCCGGGCCAGCCGGAGGTGCGCCAGGTGCCGGCGCCCGGGCGCGGGGCGGCGCGCAGGCGGCGGGCGCGGTCGTTCCAGGCGGAGTCCGGGCCGGCGCCGGCGCGGCGGGCGGCCTCGGCGGCGGCCTGCGCGGCGGCGGCCCGGGCCTGGACCACCGCCAGGACGGTGGCCAGCTCCTCGGGGGTCGGCTGCCCGTGCAGCACGTGGATCGGGGCCATGCTCAATCCTCTCGCGGTCCTCCTGCTTGCGGCGACTACAGCGGGATGTTGCCGTGCTTCTTCGGCGGCAGCGTCTCGCGCTTGCCGCGCAGCGCCCGCAGCCCGCGCACGATGTGCCGGCGGGTCTCGCTCGGCGCGATGACGGCGTCCACGTATCCGCGCTCGGCGGCCAGGTACGGGTTGAGCAGGGTGTCCTCGTAGGAGGCGATCAGCTCGGCCCGCCGCTCGTCGGCGTTCCCGGCCGCCTCCGCCTCGGCGATCTCCCGCCGGTGCAGGATGTTGACCGCGCCCTGCGCGCCCATCACGGCGATCTGCGCGGTCGGCCAGGCCAGGTTGAGGTCGGCGCCCAGGTGCTTGGAGCCCATGACGTCGTACGCGCCGCCGAAGGCCTTGCGGGTGATCACGGTGATCAGCGGCACGGTCGCCTCGGCGTAGGCGTAGATCAGCTTGGCGCCCCGCCGGATGATGCCGTCCCACTCCTGCTCGGTGCCGGGCAGGAAGCCGGGCACGTCGACGAAGGTGATCACCGGGATGTTGAACGAGTCGCAGGTGCGGATGAACCGCGCGGCCTTCTCGCTGGCGGCGATGTCCAGGCAGCCCGCGAGGTCCATCGGCTGGTTGCCGACGATGCCGACCGAGTGGCCCTCGACCCGCCCGAAGCCGGTGATGATGTTGCCCGCGTACAGCGGCTGGGTCTCCAGGAACTCGCCGTCGTCGAGCACGTGCTCGATGACCTTGTGCATGTCGTACGGCTGGTTCGCCGAGTCCGGCACCAGGGTGTCGAGTCCGAGGTCCCGACCGGTGACGGACAGGTCCGCCTCCTCCGGGACGGACGGCGGGTCGGAGAGGTTGTTGGACGGCAGGTAGGAGAGCAGGCTCTTGACGTACTCGACCGCCTCCTTCTCGTCCGTGGCCAGGTAGTGCGCGTTGCCGGACTTGGTGTTGTGGGTGCGCGCGCCGCCCAGCTCCTCCATGCCGACGTCCTCGCCGGTGACGGTCTTGATCACGTCGGGGCCGGTGATGAACATGTGCGAGGTCCGGTCGGCCATCACCACGAAGTCGGTGATCGCGGGGGAGTAGACCGCGCCGCCCGCGCAGGGGCCCATGATCAGGGAGATCTGCGGGACCACCCCGGAGGCGTGCACATTGCGGCGGAAGATCTCGCCGTACAGGCCGAGCGAGACCACGCCCTCCTGGATCCGGGCGCCGCCGGAGTCGTTGATGCCGATGACCGGGCAGCCGGTCTTCAGCGCGAAGTCCATCACCTTGACGATCTTCTCGCCGAACACCTCGCCCAGCGAGCCGCCGAAGACGGTGAAGTCCTGGGCGAACACCGCGACCTGACGGCCGTCGACGGTGCCGTAGCCGGTGACCACGCCGTCGCCGTACGGCCGGTTCCGCTCCTGGCCGAAGTTGGTGGAGCGGTGCCGGGCGAACTCGTCGAACTCGACGAAGGAGTCCTCGTCCAGCAGCTCCGCCACCCGCTCGCGGGCCGTCAGCTTGCCCTTGGCGTGCTGCTTCTCGACCGCCTTGGCGGAGCCGGAGTGCACCGCCTCGTCGATCCTGCGCCGGAGGTCGGCGAGCTTGCCGGCGGTGGTGTGCGGGTCGTACGGCGCCTCGGTCATTCCGGTGGCTCTCCCTGCATCCTGGGCCGCGACCTGTTTTCGGGGGCGCGCGGGCCGGGTGGGGGCCGGCGCGGACGAGGGGTGCAGGGCGGCACAACGAACTACCGTTGGGTAGCGTAGCCAGCCCCGAGCGCCGGACGTAATGTCCGACCGTTATG
This sequence comes from Kitasatospora sp. NPDC097605, assembly GCF_040302725.1. NCBI lineage: Bacteria > Bacillati > Actinomycetota > Actinomycetes > Kitasatosporales > Streptomycetaceae > Kitasatospora > Kitasatospora sp. NPDC097605. The sequence goes on from NZ_JBEOSF010000047.1 coordinate 37,417, forward strand.
GCCAGCGACACAGTGTGGTCGACGCCGGTTGTGGGGGACGATGGGGCGGCCTACGGCCTCGGAGCCGTTCTAGGGTGAGCCGCATGACCTCCGACACCCCCCGCCGCAGTGGACTGCGCGGCCTCGGCCACGCCGGGCCGTCGCCGTGGACCGACCTGGACCGCCCGCCGCTGGACGCCGCCGCGCTGCGCCGGGACCTGCTGCGCCCCGGCGGGCTCTGGACCTCGCTCGACGTCGTCGAGGAGACCGGCTCCACCAACACCGACCTCGCCGCCCGCGCCCGCGAGGGCGCCCCGCAGGGCGCGGTGCTGGTCGCCGAGGCCCAGAACTCCGGCCGCGGCCGGCTCGAACGGCAGTGGAGCGCCCCCGCCCGCTCCGGTCTCTTCCTCTCCGTCCTGCTTCGTCCGGACGAGGTACCCGTCGAACGCTACGGCTGGCTGCCGATCCTGGTCGGCGTCGCCGCCGCGAGCACGCTGAGCCGGGTCGCCGAGGTCGAGGTCGGCCTGAAGTGGCCCAACGACCTCCAGGTGGAGGTCGACGGCACGGAGCGCAAGCTCGGCGGCATCCTCACCGAGCTGGGCGGCGGCGCGGTGGTCGCCGGCCTCGGGCTCAACGTCTCGCTGCGCGCCGCCGAACTGCCCGTCCCCACCGCGGCCTCGCTCGCCCTGGCCGGCGCCGCCGTCACCGACCGGTCCACCCTGCTGCGCGCCCTGCTGCGCGAGTTCGCCGAGCTGTACGGGGAGTGGACGGCCGCCGCCGGCGACCCGCACACCAGCGGTCTGCTGCGCGCCTACGCGGCGCGCTGCACCACCCTGGGGCGGCCGGTGAAGGTGCTGCTGCCCGGCGACCGCGAGCTGCGCGGCGAGGCGGTCGCGGTGGACGGGGACGGCCGGCTGGTGGTCCGTACCCCGGACGGCGGCCGGCGGGCGGTCGGCGCGGGGGACGTCGTCCATGTGCGCCCGGAGCCGCGCGCCGCGCAGTAGCCGGGCCGTGCGCCGGGCGGGGACGGGCGCCGTGCGCCGGGCGGGCGCTCCGTGCGTCCCCTTACCTCCCCTTGACCCGGGCGGATGCCCCGGATCGCGCGATTCCGTGCGAACATTCCACCTGGCAGCAGTGTGAGGCGCGCCACTGCCCGCCGGGTGGCGGGCGCGCCCGGACTGGCAGGACACGAGGCGAGTGCGGCGACCGCACGGGGACGGACCGGTGGCAGAGGACGGCAGCAGCGGCGGCGGCAACGGCGCCGGCGGCAATGGCGGCCCGGCGGGCTCCGACGACCAGACCGTCGCCCTCGACCTCGAACGCCTGATCCTGGACGCGCCGCGCCGCTACACCCCGTACCAGGCCGCCCGCGCCGCCGACGTCCCGATGGAGCTGGCCACCCGCTTCTGGCGGGCGATGGGCTTCCCGGACATCGGGCAGTCCCGGGCGCTGACCGACGGCGACGTGATCGCGCTGCGGCGGCTGGCGGGTCTGGTCGAGTCGGGCCTGCTGAGCGAGTCGATGGCGATCCAGGTGGCCCGCTCCACCGGCCAGACCACCGCCCGGCTGGCGGGCTGGCAGATGGACACCTTCCTGGAGAACCTCACCCAGTCCGTCGAACCCGGTCTGACCCGCGCCGACGTCGCGTACCCGCTGGTCGAGCTGCTGCTGCCGGAACTGGAGCAGTTCCTGGTGTACGTCTGGCGGCGCCAGCTGGCCGCCGTCACCGGCCGGGTGGTGCAGGCCGCCGAGGACAACGAGATCACCAGCGGCCGGCTCGCCGTCGGCTTCGCCGACCTGGTCGGCTTCACCCGGCTGTCGCGGCGGCTGGAGGAGGAGGAGCTCGGCGAGCTGGTCGAGACCTTCGAGAACACCTGCTCCGACCTGATCGTCGGCCAGGGCGGCCGGGTGATCAAGACGCTCGGCGACGAGATCCTCTTCGTCTCGGAGGACCCGGTGACCGCCGCCGGGATCGCGCTCGGCCTGATCGAGGCGCTGGCCGAGGACGACACCATCCCCGCGCTGCGGGTCGGCATGGCCTTCGGCACGGTTACCTCCCGGATGGGCGACGTGTTCGGCACGACGGTCAACCTGGCCAGCCGGCTCACCTCGATCGCGCCCAAGGACGCGGTGCTGGTCGACGGCGAGTTCGCGGCCGCGCTGGAGCAGAACGGCAGCGTCGCGCCGCCCGACCTGGACGGCCCGGGGCTGGCCGGGGCGCTGTCGGCGGCGGCCGGGCTGCCGCCGTCCGGTCCCTCCGGCCCGTCGGCCCCCGGGCCGGACGGGGCCCACCGGTTCAACCTGCAGCCGATGTGGCGCCGTCCGGTGCGCGGGCTCGGGCTGGTCGAGCCGTGGCTGCTCTCCCGGCGGCCGCGCACCGCGTAGCACCCGGCGATCCGGGTAGGTGGTGACACACCGCGACACGCCGGACGGCGGACCGTCACGGGGCCGTGCGGGTGCGAAGCCGCAAACGGGGCATAACCGAACGAAATCGCCATAGTCTTGGTGCAGGCGCCTCGGTGCGATCGGTCGCGGGGGCGGCGCTGCCGGACGGGCGGGAGCGGTCGTGGGCGCGGGCGTCCGGGCGGACCACCAGCAGGACCGAGCACAGGGAGCGAGGCGAGCCGGTGAGCAGTGAGGCGATCATGACGGACCGCGGCCGGACCGGGCAGCCGGCGCCCGCCGTCCCCGAGCCCGGGGCGGCCCCCGGGGGCGGTCCGGCCACCGACGCACGGCTGAAGGCCGTGGTCGAACTCGCCCAGGACATGGCCGGCGCGCTCACCCCGCTGGAGGCCGTCCGGGCCGCCGCCGCCCGGGCCACCGGGGCACTCGGCGCGACGATGGCCGCCGTCTCGGTCTGGGACCGCGAGTCCGGCCGGCTGCGGGTCCTGGTCAACCACGGCGAACTGGCCCCGGGCGAGGAGGAGCTGCCCGAGGACGAGTCCTACCCGGTGGCCGACTTCCCCGAGATCGTCACGTACCTGGAGGAGCGCTGGACCACCGGGCGGCTGCCGCGCGCCTGGGTGCAGACCGCCGACAACAGTCAGCCGCACGCCGGGCACGCGCACCCCACCGCCGGCGCGTACTGCCAGGAGCGCGCCGCCGCGCTGCGCCGGCGCGGCCGGGCCTGCTGCGTGGTCGCGCCGATCGTGCTGCACGGGCAGGCCTGGGGCGAGCTCTACCTGGCCCGCACCGCCGGGATGCCCGGCTTCACCGACGCCGACGCCGACTACGCCACCCTGCTGGCCGCCCAGATCTCGGCCGGCCTCGCCCAGACCGAACGCCTCGCCGACCTGCGCAAGCTCGCCTTCTCCGACCCGCTCACCGGCCTCGCCAACCGGCGTGCGGTGGACGCCCGGCTGGAGAGCGCGCTGGCCGCGCACAACCGGGACAACACCGTGGTCTCCCTGGTGGTCTGCGACGTCAACGGCCTCAAGCGGGTCAACGACCAGCTCGGCCACGAGGTCGGCGACCGGCTGCTGGAACGGTTCGCCCACCAGCTGTCGCTGGCCGCCGCCAAGCTCCCCGGCAGCCTCGCCGCCCGGCTCGGCGGCGACGAGTTCTGCCTGCTCGTCGAGGGGCAGAAGGCGGACGAGGTGGTGGCCGCCGCCGAGGAGCTGTGCGCGCGGGCGCTGGCCCTGGCCGAGGGCGAGGGCGTGGCCTGCGGGGTCGCCTCCACCGGTGACTCGATCGGCCCCGTCACCACCCCCGACCGGCTGTTCCGGCTCGCCGACGCCGCCCAGTACCGGGCCAAGGCCGCCCGGGCCGCCCATCCGGTGGTGGCCGGCCGCAGCCACGGGCCCGGCTTCTCCCCGGACCCGACGGTGCTGCTCGCCGACGCCGCCGACCCGCCGCACCGCGGCGACGGCCGGTTCCGCCCCGGCGGCCGGGCCGGGGCGGGGGACCGGCGGCGGTTCCGCGGCGCCGCGCACAGCGCCGACCCGGGGCAGCTGCTCACGGCGGTGCTCGCCGCGCTGGACCAGCAGGGCGCGGTGCGGGCGGTGCACCCGGCCGACACCATGGGCAAGCTCGCGATCGTGGCCGAGACCTCCGCCCGGCTGCTGGACGCGGTCGGCTGGTGGATCTCCTACGTGCCGCCCGGCTCGCAGCTGATGCGCACCGCCCGGCACGCCGTCTACCGGATGACCAGCGGGCCGAGCAGCACCCGGGCGGAGACCCAGCGGGCCCAGATCGAGGCCCCGGACGCCGTCTTCGACCTGCGCCACTACCCGATGACGCGGCGGGCGGTGCGCGGCGGCGCCTTCGCGCTGCGCGCGGGCGCGGCGGGCAACGATCCGGCCGAGGAGGCGATGCTGGTGGTCTCCGGCTACCGGGGCATGGTCGCGGCCGGCGGCCAGAACGCGGCGGGCGGCTGGCTGCTGGAGCTCTTCGCCGACGACGCCACCCTGCCGCTCGGCCAGGTGGCCTCCGCGCTGCGCGCCCTGGTCGCGGTGGCCCTGGCCGGTTCCGCCTCGCCGCCGGAGGGCTGACGGGCCACCGGAGTGTGACCGGTCTGTTCCGAGCCGGTCGCGGTCCGGTCGCGGGGCTGGGCGCGGAGGGGCGCGCGTGGGAGGGTGCCGGCGGTCGGCGGGCCGTCGGGGTGCCGCCGGATCGGATTCCGGGGGTTGATTCCTGTGCGTGCTCGGTTGACGGGTCTGGTTCTCTCCGCGGTGCTCGCGTTCGGCGGCACCGCGCTGGCCGCCGCCCCGGCGGCTTCGGCGGCCCCGGTGGCGTCAGCGGCCTCGGTGGCTCCGGTGGCCGGGGCCGCGTCGCGGGCGGCGGCGGGCACGGAGGGTGTGGCGAGTGCGGCGGCGGACCGGCACGGCACCACGCAGCTGGCCAAGGACAAGGACAAGAAGAAGAAAAAGAAGAAGAAGGGCCTCGCCAAGTTCATCGGCCTGATCATCGGCGCCGTCGTGGTGCTGCTGGTGATCGCCGTGGTCATCGCCGTGGTGCTGGTGCTGCGCCGCCGCAACCGGTCCTGAGCCGGGGCGCGGGCTCAGCCGCCGCTGGTGCCGAGCGCGCCGAGCAGCGCCGCCACCACCCGGTCCGCGTAGCCGGCGTCGAGCGGGCCGAGCCCGTGCAGCCAGCGGTAGTACAGCGGGCCGTAGAGCAGTTCGACGGCGAGGTCGAGATCCGCGTCCGCCCGCAGCCGCCCGGCCTCCCGGGCGGCCCGCAGGCGGTCGCGGGTGACCTCCAGCAGCGGGTCCAGCAGCCGTTCGCGGTACTCGCGCAGCAGGTCGGGGTCGGTGAGGACCTCGGCGGTCAGGGCGCGTCCGGTCCGGTCGAAGGCGGGGTCGGCGAGTTCGAGGGCGGTCAGCCGCAGGACGGTCCGCAGGTCCTCGCCGAGGTCACCGGTGTCGGGGAGGGCGAGGCTGCCGGAGGGGCTCTCGTTGGCGGCGAGGAAGGCGTCGAAGACGACGGCGCCCTTCGAGGGCCACCAGCGGTAGATGGTCTGCTTGCCGACGCCGGCGCGGGCGGCGATCTTCTCGATGGTGAGCTTGCCGAAGCCGATCTCGGCGACGAGTTCGCCGGCGGCGGTGAGGATCGCGGTGCGGCTCTGCTCGCTGCGGCGGCTGGGGTCGGGGGCGTTCTGCGCTCTGGCCATGGGCACCATCCTACGAGCTGACGAGACGATCCGTATCGTCTTGACGGTGCGCCCTGGACGGTGCATCCTTGGGGGCATCAGCGAGACGAACCGTCTCGTCTCGCTCCTGCCGCAGAAGGGACCATCCGGATGACCCGCCGCTCCGCCCACATCGTCATGGCCTCGATCCCCGCCCACGGCCACGTCAACCCGAGCCTCGCCCTGATCGCCGAGCTCGTCGCCCGGGGCCACCGGGTCAGCTACGTCAACGACCCGTCCTTCGCCGCGACCGTCGCCGCCACGGGTGCCGCGCTCGTCCCGTACCCGACGGCGCTGCCGCTCGGCGACGCCCCCGCGGACTGGCCGGAGGATCCGGTCGCCGTCCAGGACCTCTTCCTCGACGACGCGCTCGCGATGACCCCGGTGCTCGGCAAGCTGTTCGCCGAGGACCGGCCCGACCTCGTGCTCTACGACATCGGCGCCTACGCCGCGCGGGCGGTGGCCGAGGGCCACGGCGTGCCGGTGCTCCAGCTCTCGCCCACCATGGTCGGCTGGGAGGGCATCGAGCAGGACATGGCCGGGTTCTTCGAGACGCTGCGCACCGGCCCCGGCGGCCCCGAGCACTACCGGCGGTTCGGCGACTGGCTGGCCGCGACCGGCGCCGTCGTCCGGGACGTCGAGCAGGACGTCGAGCGGTTCAAGAACCGCCCCGACCGCGCGCTCGCGCTGATCCCGCGGGCCCTGCAGCCCAACGCTGACCGGGTCGACCCCGAGCGGATCACCTTCGTCGGCCAGTGCTTCGGCGACCGCTCGCACCAGGGGCACTGGCAGCGGCCCGCCGATGCCGGGAAGGTGCTGCTGGTCTCGCTCGGCTCGGCCTTCACCGACCGGCCCGCCTTCTACCGGCAGTGCCTGGAGGCCTTCGGCGGCCTGCCCGGCTGGCACGTCGTGCTGCAGATCGGCCGGCACACCGACCTCGCCGCGCTGGGCGAGGTGCCGGCCAACGTCGAGGTGCACCGCTGGGTGCCGCAGTTCGACGTGCTGGCGCAGGCCGACGCCTTCGTCACCCACGCCGGCACCGGCGGTGCGAGCGAGGGCCTGTTCCACGGCGTGCCGATGATCGCGGTGCCGCAGGCCGTCGACCAGTTCGCCAACGCGGACTCGCTGGTCGGGCTCGGGGTGGCCCGGCGCCTGGACACCGAGGACGCGACGGCCGCCGCGTTGCGGGCCGCGCTGCTGGAGCTGACCGGCGACCCGGCGGTGGCCGCCCGCCTCGCCGGGCTGCGCGCCGAGGCCCGGGCCGAGGGCGGCACGGCGCGCGCGGCGGACCTCGTCGAGGCGGAGCTGGGGTGAGCTCAGGCGATCCGGTCGGGGCGGGTGTAGACGTTGGCGCCCTCGCCGCGCAGGAAGCCGACCAGGGTCAGGCCCAGTTCCTCGGCGAGGTCCACGGCGAGCGAGGACGGCGCCGAGACGGCGGCCAGCAGCGGCACGCCGGCCAGCGCCGCCTTCTGGGTCAGCTCGAACGAGGCCCGGCCGCTGACCAGCAGCACATGCCCGGTCAACGGCAGCCGGCCCTCGCGCAGCGCCCAGCCGACCACCTTGTCCACCGCGTTGTGCCGCCCGACGTCCTCGCGGGCGCAGAGCAGTTCGCCGCTGCGGCCGTCGAACAGGCCGGCGGCGTGCAGGCCGCCGGTGGAGTCGAAGGTCCGCTGGGCGGCGCGCAGCCGGTCCGGCAGCCCGTACAGCAGCGCGGGCGGGACGGTCAGCGGGTCCTCGCCGACCGGGTGGCGCACGTGGGTGCGCACGGCGTCCACGGTGTCCCGCCCGCACAGGCCGCAGGCGCTGGTGGTGAGCAGGGTGCGGTGCGCGGAGAGCGGCAGCGGCCGGACGCCGCGCGGCGTCGCGTCGACCACGTTGTAGGTGTTGGCGCCGGACTCGTCGGTGCCGGCGCAGTAGCGCAGTGCCGCGAGGTCCTCGGCGGTGTGGACGATGCCCTCGCCGACCAGGAAGCCGGCCACCAGGTCGAAGTCCTGGCCGGGGGTGCGCATGGTGACGGTGAGCGGTTCGCCGCCGAGCCGGATCTCCAGCGGCTCCTCGGCGGCCAGCGCGTCCGGCCGGGTACTGCGCCCGTCCCCGCGCAGCCGGAGCACCCGCCGTCGTGCCGTCGCCCGCGTCATCGCCCTGTCCGCCTCTCCGTCCACCGCGCCCGGCGCCCCGCCGTCCGCCTCCCCACAGCGTGCGCCACCGGGCCGGGTATTCGAAAATCCAGGTGACCGGCCGGTGCGGTGGTCGGCGTTCAACCACGCCAGGGTGGTTGTCATATCTTCATTCACCTGCTGAGATGATGCATATGGATATGCACAGTGCTGCGGCCCCCCACGCGCCGCTCGTCCAGGTCGGCAAGGCCGATGTCAGCGCCGAGGACGTGCTGGCCGTCGCCCGGGGGAACGCCCGGGTCGAGATCGGACCCGACGCGCTCGCCGAGATGGCGGCCTCGCGCGCCCGGATCGACGCCCTGGCGGCCGAGCCGCGCCCCGTCTACGGCGTCTCCACCGGCTTCGGCGCCCTCGCCGTCCGGCACATCAGCCCCGAGCTGCGCGCCCAGCTGCAGCGTTCGCTGGTGCGCTCGCACGCCGCCGGGATGGGCCCCGCGGTCGAGCGCGAGGTGGTCCGCGCGCTGATGTTCCTGCGGATGAAGACCCTCGCCAGCGGCCGCACCGGCGTGCGCCCGCTGGTCGCCGAGACCATGGCCGCGATCCTCAACGCCGGCATCACCCCGGTGGTCCGCGAGTTCGGCTCGCTCGGCTGCTCCGGCGACCTCGCGCCGCTCTCGCACTGCGCGCTCGTCCTCATGGGCGAGGGCGTGGCGACCGGCCCCGACGGCGTCGAGAAGCCCGCCGGCGACCTGCTCGCCGCCGCCGGCATCGAGCCCGTCGAACTGCTGGAGAAGGAGGGCCTCGCCCTCATCAACGGCACCGACGGCATGCTCGGCATGCTCGTGATGGCCATCGCCGACCTGCGGCGCCTGTTCACCACCGCCGACATCACCGCCGCGATGACCCTGGAGGCGCTGCTCGGCACCGACAAGGTGCTCGCCCCCGAGCTGCACGCCCCGATCCGCCCGCACCCCGGGCAGGCGCTCTCCGCCGCCAACATGCTGGCCGTGCTCAAGGGCTCCGGCCTGACCGGCCACCACCAGGACGACGCCCCGCGCGTCCAGGACGCCTACTCGATCCGCTGCGCCCCGCAGGTGGCCGGCGCCGGCCGCGACACCCTCGCGCACGCCCAGCTGGTCGCCTCCCGCGAGCTGGCGGCCTCGGTCGACAACCCGGTGGTGCTGCCGGACGGCCGGGTCGAGTCCAACGGCAACTTCCACGGCGCCCCGGTCGCCTACGTGCTGGACTTCCTCGCCATCGCCGCCGCCGACCTCGGCTCGATCGCCGAGCGCCGCACCGACCGGCTGCTGGACAAGGCCCGCTCGCACGGCCTGCCGGCCTTCCTGGCCGACGACCCGGGCGTGGACTCCGGTCTGATGATCGCCCAGTACACCCAGGCGGCGCTGGTCAGCGAGAACAAGCGGCTCGCCGTGCCGGCCTCGGTCGACTCGATCCCCTCCTCGGCCATGCAGGAGGACCACGTCTCGATGGGCTGGTCCGCCGCCCGCAAGCTGCGCCAGGTGGTGGAGAACCTCGGCCGCATCCTCGCCGTCGAACTCACCGCCGCCGCACGGGCCCTGGAGATCCGCGAGCAGGCCGGCGCCAGCGGCGAGCCGGCCCCGGCCACCGCCGCGGCGATGGCCGCCGCCCGCGCCGCCGGGGTGGGCGGCGCCGGTCGCGACCGCTTCCTGTCACCGGACCTGGAGGCCGCGGCCGCGCTGGTCGCCTCCGGCGAGCTGGTGCGGGCGGTCGAGCAGGTCACCGGGCCGCTGGCCTGACGGCCGGACGGACCGCGCGGAGCGGGTGGGGCCGGTGGCCCGGCCCTCAGTCCCAGTCGCTCCGCGGCTCCGCCGGGCGGCGCTTCTCCTCGACGCGCTCGGCCAGCGAGGCCGAGACATTGACGCCGACGATGCCGCCCCAGCAGACCAGCAGGCCCCAGAACCCGGCGACGGAGCCGGAGATGGCGGACAGCGGGATGCCCAGCACCATGGAGACGATCGGCAGCCGGATGCCGGAGCGGTGCGACCGGCGCCCGTACCCCGGCCGGCCGTAGGGCCGGCCGGCCCCGTCCGGGTGGCCGTACCCGTCGGCCGGCCCGAGCCGCTCGCTGACCCGGCGTTCCACCCGGGCGTCCAGCCGGGCGTCGAGCCGGGAGAGGAAGGAGTCGAGGAGCTCCGACTCGTACTCCTTGCCGAGCTCCTTGCGGGCCTGCACCGTGGCCTCGAGATCGCGCCGCAGACTGTCCTGGCGAGTGTCCATGAACACCAGACTGCTCCCGCCGGGCCGGGCGGGTCCACCCGTTCGGCGCGTTTCGGGCCGGTCTCAGGGGGATTTCAGGGTCACCCCCGAGACCGCCCGCGGCCCGCTCCGGGCCGCAAACCGGACGTCTCACCCGGCGTCCCGTCGTACGAGACGTCTTTGCCAGTGGCCGCCCGCTGCTGCACAGTCATCCGAACAGCTCGCATCCGGAGGTACCGCCATGACCGCCACCGACGACGCCGGCACGGTCGGTCCCTCCGCCCGGCTGCTCCAGCTCTTCGAGGGCCACCGGCTCACCCCCACCCAGCGGCGGATCGCGCACTCGCTGGTGCGGCACGCCACCGAGGCGCCGTTCCTCTCCAGTGTCGAGGTGGCCGAACTCGCCGGCGTCAGCCAGCCGTCGGTGACCCGCTTCGCGGTGGCCCTCGGCTACGACGGCTATCCGGCGCTGCGCAAGCAGCTGCGCGAACTCGGCGCCGGCGAGCCCGTCGCCCCCGAGACCCCGGCCGACGCCGTCCGCAACGAGCACCAGCAGGCCGTCCTCGCCGAGATCGAGCACCTGCGCCACCTCGCCGAACTGCTCGCCGACCCCGAGCCCATCACCCGTGCCGCCCGCCTGCTCGCCGCCTCCCGCCCGCTGCCCGTCCTCGGCCTGCGCGCCGCCTCCGCGCAGGCGCGCGGATTCGCGTACTTCGCCGCCAAGGTGCACCCGGACATCCGGCTGCTCGACGAGGGCGGCAGCATGCTCGCCGACCGCCTCGAACAGGCCGCCGCGGCGGGCGCGAGCGTGCTGCTCTGCTTCGCCCTGCCGCGCTACCCGCGCGAGCTGATGGACGCCCTGGCCGTGGCCCGCGACTGCGGACTGACCGTCATCACCGTGGCCGACAGCGTCTTCGCGCCGGTCGCCAAGCTCTCCGACCTCATGCTGCCGGCCGCCGTCGGCACCGGCCTGGTCTTCGACACGGCCTGCGCGCCGATGATGCTCGGCCGGATCCTGCTGCAGCGCATGTGCGACGAACTCCCGGGGGCCGAGGCGCGGTTGGAGGCCATCGAGCAGTCGGCGGCGGCCCGCGGCCTGTTCCTGGAGTAGCGGTCCGGCCGGCCGGTCAGGCCGTGAGCGCGCGCCGGATCCGTTCCAGGGTCGCCCGCATGCCGGCCCGGTTGGCCGCCGCCCGCCGCTGCGGGGGGATCCCGGTGAACACCTTGCCGAGCAGCTCGGCGAACGGCGCGCTCCGCCCGGTCCGCAGGTCCCGCCAGTACTCGGTGAGGGTCGTGCCGCCGTCCCCGTCCGGCTCGAAGCGGTAGCCCCACTCGGCGATCGGCAGCCCGAACGAGTCGACCCGGAAGGCGAATTCGCGCCCCGGCTCGGCCGTCGTCACCCGGCAGGTGGTGAACCAGACGTAGAGCCCGCGGCGGTTGAAGCCGACGAACCGCTCACCGGCCCGCAGCGGCCCGCGCCGGGCCCACACCGCCCGGCACTCGGGGCTCCACTCACCCATCCGCCGCACCTCGCTGACGGCGCGGTAGACCACCGCGGGCTCCGCCGCCACGCCGACGCTCTCCTCGACACCCCACTCGCGGTCCATACCGCTCCTCCCCGTCGGTCTCCGGCCCGTAGCGCCGGTCCCGCCGACCGTACCCGCAGGTTGGCGATCCGCCCAGGGCGGGCATCACTCCAGTCAGGGGGTGCCGCCATGCGCGTGATCCACGAGATGAAGTTCGTCGGCCGGCTCGCCTCCGGAGCCGACGAGTGGTCCTGCCCGACCTGCGGACGCCGCGTCACCCTGCGCCGTCTGCCCGACCCCGAACTCACCGTCCTCGACCCGGGCGACGAGACCGTCGTCCACGTCGGCGTGATCGAACCCGACGCCCGTGCCGCCGCGGCCGCCGAACGCTACGGCCTCGGCCCCGTCCAGGAGATCCCCCGTCAGCCCCGCCGCCCCACGTCCCCCGGAACCCCGTCCGCCGCCGTCCCCGACGCCGCCGACCGCCGCTGGCTCGCCGAGATCGGCATCGACTGGGACGACGACGCCGCGGCCTGAGGGACGTCAGCGCCTGGGCGCGTACAGCGGAAGACCGGAGGTCTGCAGCTCGGCGGGCAGCGGTGCGGTGAGCGGGATCGCCTCGCCGTACTTGCCGTGCAGCACGCCCTGGTAGGCGTTGTCGCGCGGATGGGTGTAGAGCGTCCAGACGCCCTCACGCGGGTCGACGGCGAGCAGGACGGCCACGCCGGCCGTCGCGTACCAGTCGGTCTTGGTGGCGACGGCCCTGACTCCTTCGGAGTTGGAGATCACTTCCATGGCGAAGGCGACTTCCCGGGGATCGGCCAGCCACTCGTCGTCGCGGTCCCAGTCGACGGGGAGAACGACCAGGTCGGGGGTGACGTAGTCCTCCTCATTGCCCGGCATGTAGATCGACGACACCTCGTACGCACCGAGGAGGTCGGGGAGGGCGGGTTCGAGCTGTCGGCGGAGCAGCCGTACCGTGCCCGCGTGCTTGCCGCGGGGAGTGGGAGACATCACCAGGGTTCCTCCGATGATCTGTACTCGGAGGCCGGTGCTCCGTTCGATCTCCTCGGCGGCGTCGCGGAGTCTCCCGGGCCGCACGGTGATGGCCGTCATCGCGTCCTCCGTTCGTCGGCGCCTGGGCCGAGTGGCTGGTGTCCGCCGGGTTCAGCCTAGCGCGGGCGGACGCGGCGGGGCCCCGCCGCGGGGTGCGGCGGGGCCCTGGGGGTGCGGGCGGGGGAGGGTCAGACGAGGGTCTTCGGGTCGGGGTCGAAGCCGAACCGCTGGTTGGCGCCGCCGTTGCAGTCCCACAGGACGAAGCGGGTGCCGGTGGCGGTGTTGCCGTTGGGGAGGTCGAGGCAGCGGCCGGACCGCGGGTTGACCAGCGAACCGTCGGCCTGCGGCAGCCAGATCTGGTTGGCGCCGCCGTTGCAGCTCCAGAACGTGGTGGCGGTGCCGTTGGCGGTGCCGTTCCCATAGGCGTCGACGCACAGGCTGAGGCCCCATCGGACGGTCCCGTCGGCGCGGTGGCTGGAGAGCCGCTGGCCGGCGGACTGTCCGCAGGGCTCGGCCTGGAGCGAGGCGCCGTCCTGGTAGACGCCGCCCCCGGCGGCCAGGCACGTGGACCCGTCGAGCGCGAGCTTGTACATGGTGCCCGACTGCGCGGGGACGGCGGCCGCTCGGTGGAGCAGGGCGACGTCGCTGAGCTCGCCCTTGAACCGTGCGTTCGGCGCACCCTGGTAACGGTACTGCCCCAGCTGGAAGGCGCCGGTGGCCTGGAACGAGTCGCCGGCGGCGTGCCGGCCGGTGGCGGCCACCTGGTTGTCGACCTGCAGCGAGAGCAGCCCGGTCCGGGCGTCGTAGGCCACGGTCAGCTGCTGCCAGGCACTGGGGGTGAAGCCGCCCCGGCCGTCCCGGTAGGACGTCACCTGGTCGTAGGACCAGGAGTCGTCGTCCTGCCGGCCCAGCGCGGCGTGCCAGCGGCCGTCGCCCGGGTCGGCCCAGAGCACGAAGGCGCTCGACCGCGCGCCCTCCTGGCTCAGCACGACGCCGCCGTCGGCGGTGGGCTTGGCCCAGGCGGTGACGGTGAAGCTCTCCCGGGTGTCGATCAGCGGCCGGTCGGAGGCGAGCGAGCCGGTGCCGTTCAGGCCGGCGACCTCGGCGGGGCCGGTGACGGTCTGCCCGCCGGGGGCGGGAAGCGTGGCGTTGCCGGCAACCCGGCCGACGCCGGGGCCGGCCGTGAGCGGGGCGGTGCCGGCGGTGTCGGCGCCGAGGTCGTCGCCGCCGAGCTGCCAGTGGTGTTCGGGGTTCGCCAGGTCCCCGATGACGCGTGGGCCGGGGTAGACGAAGGTCGGGACGGCGGCTTCGGCGGAGTAGTTGCCGGCCTGGTCCACATCGCGTACGTGGAGGGTGGTCGGTCCGGTCCGGGGGAAGGCGATCTCCGTGCTCATGGTCAGGCCGCCCAGGGCGCCGCAGTTCGCGCTGGTCCACGGGCCCGCCTCGTCGATGCGGTACTCCAGGCAGGCGTGGCCGGAGGTGTAGAGGCGCTCCTTGGGGTCGTAGTCGGTGACCACGGAGGTGAGGCGGTTCGGGCCGGCCGCGTGCGGGACGTCGTCCAGCGACAGTCGAGTGAACCGGGGGGCCCGGTGGTCGACCCGGAAGCGGCAGTCGGTCGTGGCCGCGGAGCGGTTGCCGTCGGCGTCCGTGCCGACCACGTTCCAGGTGTAGGCGTGGCCCTCGACGAGCTTGGTCCGGTCGAGGGCGAACTCGGCCCGTGCGCCGGGGGCCAGCCCGTCCACCCGGCCGGTGAGCACGTCGGTGTTCGGCGCCGCGGTGTCGCGGACGTGGAACTCGGCGCCGAGCGAGGCGGAGGAGCCGTTCAGCGTGGCGGTGAGGCTGCTGGTGCCACCGGGCAGCCAGCCCCAGAGGCTGTAGTCGGTGACGCCGCAGCCGTCGGTCTGGCTCCCGGGGTAGAGGAACCCCGGTGCGACCGGGGTGACGCGGGTGCCGGTGGGGGTCTCCACCGGGGCGGGGTCGGCGGCATGGGCGAGCGGGGCGCCGGCGAGCAGGCCGGCGGCGAGCGCGATGACGCTGCCGCGGGCGGCCGTTCGGCGGATCGAGTGGTTTCGTCGGGCTCCGGCCGGGCGCGGCGGAGTCGAGGTCATGGCTGTCCCCCCAAGGATCGACCGGACGGGATGGTCCCGTTGGTTCGTGTGCAGTCTGACGATCGGCCGCAGTGGCGTCAACCACTTTCCGATCAGTGGTGGGAGACCCCTGGTCGGGGAGTGAATGTTTGGATATATTCAGCCGAGTCGAGCCTGAATGAATTCATCCGCAAGGAGGCCGGGACATGGTGCAGCAGGTGAGCGGGCCGCGAGAGGTACGGGCGGCGCGGGGGACGGGGCTGACGACGCAGGGGTGGCAGCAGGAGGCGGCCCTGCGGATGCTGATGAACAACCTCGACCCCGAGGTGGCCGAGCACCCGTCGAAGCTGGTCGTCTACGGGGGCACCGGCAAGGCGGCGCGCGACTGGCGGTCCTTCGACGCCATGGTGCGCACGCTCCAGGGGCTGAAGCAGGACGAGACCATGCTGGTGCAGTCCGGTCGGCCGGTCGGCGTCATGCAGACCCACGAGTGGGCGCCGCGCGTGCTGATCGCCAACTCCAACCTGGTCGGCGACTGGGCCAACTGGGAGGAGTTCCGCCGCCTGGAGAGCCTCGGGCTCACCATGTACGGGCAGATGACCGCCGGCTCCTGGATCTACATCGGCACCCAGGGCATCCTCCAGGGCACCTACGAGACCTTCGCGGCCGTCGCCAACAAGCGGTTCGAGGGCACGCTGGAGGGCACCATCACCCTCACCGCCGGCCTCGGCGGCATGGGCGGCGCCCAGCCGCTGGCCGTCACCATGAACGGCGGCGTGGCGATCTGCATCGACTGCGACCCCTCCCGGATCGCCCGCCGGATCGAGCACCGCTACCTGGACGTCGAGGCCAAGGACCTCGCCCACGCGCTGGAGCTCGCCACCGCCGCCCGCGACAAGCGGCAGCCGCTCTCCATCGGCGTGCTCGGCAACGCCGCCGAGCTGGTCCCGCAGCTGCTCGCGATGGACGCGCCGATCGACATCGTCACCGACCAGACCAGCGCCCACGACCCGCTGGCCTACCTCCCGGTCGGCGTCGCCTTCGACGACATGGCCTCCTACGCCGCCGAGAAGCCCGCCGAGTTCACCCAGCGCGCCCGCGAGTCGATGGCCCGGCACGTCGAGGCGATGGTCGGCTTCCAGGACCGCGGCGCCGAGGTGTTCGACTACGGCAACTCGATCCGCGGCGAGGCCCAACTGGCCGGCTACGACCGCGCCTTCGCGTTCCCCGGCTTCGTCCCCGCCTACATCCGCCCGCTGTTCTGCGAGGGCAAGGGCCCGTTCCGCTGGGCCGCGCTGTCCGGTGACCCGCAGGACATCCACAAGACCGACAAGGCCGTGCTCGACCTCTTCCCGGAGAACGAGTCGCTGGCCCGCTGGATCCGGATGGCCCAGGAGAAGGTGCACTTCCAGGGTCTGCCCGCGCGGATCTGCTGGCTCGGCTACGGCGAGCGCGACAAGGCCGGCGAGCGCTTCAACGACATGGTCGCCTCCGGCGAGCTGTCCGCGCCGATCGTCATCGGCCGCGACCACCTGGACTGCGGCTCGGTCGCCTCCCCCTACCGGGAGACCGAGGCGATGCTGGACGGCTCCGACGCGATCGCCGACTGGCCGCTGCTGAACGCCATGGTCAACGTCGCCTCCGGCGCCTCCTGGGTCTCCATCCACCACGGCGGCGGCGTCGGCATCGGCCGCTCGATCCACGCCGGGCAGGTCACCGTCGCCGACGGCACCGCGCTGGCCGGCGAGAAGATCCGCCGGGTGCTCACCAACGACCCCGGCATGGGCGTCATCCGGCACGTCGACGCCGGCTACGACCGGGCCGTCGAGGTGGCGGACGAGCGCGGCGTGCGCGTCCCGATGGGTGAGCTGTGACGTCGTCCTTCGAGGAGATGTGGGCGGAGCTGCTCCCCGTGGGCCGCTCCGCCGCGTCCGGCGGCTACCGCCGGTTCGCCTGGAACGCCGCCGACGCGGAGTGCCGCGCCTGGTTCGAGCAGCAGGCCCGCGACCGGGGCCTCGGCTACGAGCTGGACCGCAACGGCAACCAGTGGGCGTGGCTGGGCGATCCGGCCGCGGGCGGCGCCGTCGTCACCGGCTCGCACCTGGACTCCGTCCCCGACGGCGGCGCCTTCGACGGCCCGCTCGGGGTGGTGTCCTCCTTCGCGGCCCTGGACGAACTGCGCGCCCGCGGCGCACAGTTCGGCCGACCGCTGGCGATCGTCAACTTCGGCGACGAGGAGGGCGCCCGGTTCGGTGTGGCCTGCATCGGCTCCCGCCTGACCGCCGGGGTGCTGAGCCGGGAGGCCGCGTACGAGCTGCGCGACGCCGACGGCGTCCGGCTGCCCGACGCGATGGAGCGGGCCGGCCAGGACCCGACCGCGATCGGCGCCGACGACGAGCGGCTGGCCCGGATCGGCGCCTTCGTGGAACTCCACGTCGAACAGGGCCGCCACCTCGCCGAGGACCAGCCGGTCGGCGTCGCCTCGGCGATCTGGCCGCACGGCCGCTGGCGGTTCGACTTCCGCGGCGAGGCCAACCACGCCGGCACCACCCGGATCGAGGACCGCCGCGACCCGATGCTGACCTACGCCACCACCGTGCTCGCCGCCCGCAAGAAGGCGCGGCTCGCGGGCGCGCTGGCCACCTTCGGCAAGGTCGCCGTCGAGCCCAACGGCACCAACGCGATCGCCTCCCTGGTCCGCGGCTGGCTGGACTCCCGGGCGGCCGACGAGGCCACCCTCACCGCGCTGGTCGAGGAGATCGGGCGGACCGCCGCCGAGCGCGGCGAGCGCGACGGCGTCCGGGTCGAGCTGACCCGCGAGTCCTACACCCCGGTGGTGGACTTCGACGGCCCGCTGCGCGACCGCCTCGCGCGGGTCATCGGCGCGAAGGGGGGCCTCGGCAGCGCCCCCGTGCTGCCCACCGGCGCGGGACACGACGCCGGAATCCTGGCATCGGCCGTGCCGACCGCCATGCTGTTCGTACGGAACCCGAGCGGCGTCTCGCACTCCCCGGCCGAACACGCCGAGACGGCCGACTGCCTGGCCGGCGTCGCCGCCCTCGCCGACGTACTGGAGGACCTGGCGTGTCAGTAGGCCGTGCCGCAGGCGCGCAAACGACGACCTTCTGGGCGCAGTACGCCTGGCTGCCGCACGTCAACGGGCCGGTGGTCGAGCAGGACGTCCTGATCAACACCGGCGCCGGCGGCAAGATCGCCAAGGTGCAGCCGGACAGCGGGCCCTGCCCGCCCGGCGCCGTCCGGCTGGAGGGCCTGCTGGTGCCGGGCCAGGCCAACGCGCACTCGCACGCCTTCCACCGGGCGCTGCGCGGGCACGTCCAGGTCGGTTCCGGCACCTTCTGGACCTGGCGCGACACCATGTACCGGTTCGCCGGCGCGCTCGACCCGGACCGCTATCTGGCGCTCGCCACCGCCGTCTACGCGGAGATGGCGCTCGCCGGGATCACCGCCGTCGGCGAGTTCCACTACCTGCACCACGCGCCCGGCGGCGTCCGCTACGACGACCCCAACGCGATGGGCGAGGCGCTGATCGAGGCCGCCGCCCGGGCCGGCATCCGGATCACCCTGCTCGACACCTGCTACCTGTCCTCCGGCTTCGGCGCCGAGCCGACCAAGCCGCAGCGCCGGTTCAGCGACGGCGACGCCGACGCCTGGGCCGAGCGGGCCGGGGCGCTGCGCGAGCGCGAGCACGCCCGGATCGGCGCCGCCATCCACTCGGTGCGCGCCGTGCCGGCCGAGCAGCTCGGCACCGTCGCCCACTGGGCGGCGATGCGCCGGGCGCCGCTGCACGTCCACCTGTCCGAGCAGACCGCCGAGAACGACGCCTGCCTCGCCGCGCACGGCGTCACCCCGACCCGGCTGCTCGCCGACCGCGGCGCGCTCGGCCCGCGCACCTCGGTGGTGCACGCCACGCACCTCACCGAGGAGGACGTCAAGCTGCTCACCGACTCCTCCACCACCGTCTGCATGTGCCCCACCACCGAGCGGGACCTCGCCGACGGCATCGGCCCGGCCCGGCAACTGGCCTCCGGCGGCTGCCCGATCACCCTCGGCAGCGACAGCCACGCCGTCATCGACCCGTTCGAGGAGGCCCGGGCGCTGGAGCTGGACGAGCGGCTGCGCACCCGCACCCGCGGCCACTGGACGGCGAACGCGCTGCTGCGGGCCGGCACGGAGGACGGGCACGCCTCGCTGGGCTGGCCCGAGGCGGGGCGGATCGAGGCGGGCGCGCTGGCCGACTTCACCGTGCTGGCGCTGGACTCGGTGCGCACCGCCGGCCCCGCGCCGCGGCTGGGCGCGGAGATCGCGGTGTTCGCGGCCTCGGCGGCGGACGTGCGGCACGTGGTGGTCGGCGGGCGGCAGATCGTCCGCGACGGCGTGCACCAGCTGCTGCCGGACGTGCCGGGCGCGCTGAGGTCCTCGATCGACGCCCTGAGTTGCTGAGCCGCCGAGTTGTCGCTTCCTGGAAAGGCATGACGTGACCTCCCCGAGCATTCCGAGCACGCTGATCACCGGCATCGGCACGCTGGTCACCAACGACCCCGCGCACGGGAGCGGGCCGCTCGGCCTGCTCACCGACGCGGCGGTGGTGATCGACGGCGACACCGTCGCCTGGGTCGGCCCGGCCGCCGAGGCGCCCGCCGCCGACGAGCGGTTCGACGCGGCGGGCCGCGCCCTGCTGCCCGGCTTCGTCGACTCGCACGCCCACCTGGTGTTCGCGGGCGACCGCACCGCCGAGTTCAACGCCCGGATGTCCGGGCAGTCCTACTCGGCGGGCGGCATCCGCACCACGGTGGCCGCCACCCGGGCCGCCGCCGACGCCGAGCTGGACGCCAACCTGGCCCGGCTGGTGCGCGAGGCGCTGCGGCAGGGCACCACGCTGGTCGAGTGCAAGTCCGGCTACGGGCTCACCGTCGAGGACGAGTCCCGGGCGCTGCGGATCGCCTCCTCGTACACGCCGGAGACCACCTACCTGGGCGCGCACGTGGTGGCGCCCGAGTTCGCCGAGGACCCGGCCGGCTACGTCGAGCTGGTCACCGGTCCGATGCTGGACGCCTGCGCGCCGTACGCCCGCTGGGTGGACGTGTTCTGCGAGCGGGGCGCCTTCGACGGCGACCAGGCGCGGGCGATCCTCACCGCCGGGATCGAGCGCGGGCTGACGCCCCGGGTGCACGCCAACCAGCTCACCCACGGTCCGGGCGTGCAGCTGGCCGTCGAGCTGGGGGCGGCCTCGGCCGACCACTGCACCCATCTGACCGACGAGGACGTGGCCGCGCTGGCCGGCTCCTCGACGGTGGCGACGCTGCTGCCGGGCGCCGAGTTCTCCACCCGGGCGGTCTACCCTGACGCGCGCCGGCTGTTGGACGCGGGGGCGGTGGTGGCGCTGTCCACCGACTGCAACCCGGGCTCCAGCTTCACGAGTTCGATGGCGTTCTGCATCGCGGTGGCGGTGCGGGAGATGGGCATGACGCCCGACGAGGCGGTCTGGGCGGCGACGGCGGGCGGCGCGCACGCGCTGCGGCGCTCGGACGTCGGCACCGTCACGGTGGGCGCCCGGGCCGACCTCCAGCTGATGGACGCGCCCTCGCACGTGCACCTGGCCTACCGGCCGGGCGTGCCGCTGACGGCCGCGGTCTGGCGGGCGGGCGTGCGCGAGGTCTGAGCGGGGTGACGGCGCGGTGACGGCGGGGCCGGGGGCGTACCCCGGCCCCGCCGTCGTGTTCAGAGCCGCAACGCGCGCCGCAGGAAGTCCAGCTGGTGGTGGAGCAGGTGCTCCGCCATCGCTTCGTCGCCGGGCGAGTGGCCGGCGCCGACGAGCGGCAGGAACTCGTGCGGGCGCCCGGCGGCGAGCAGCGCGGCGGACAGCCGCAGGGCGTGGGCGGGCAGCACGTTGTCGTCGGCGAGGCCCTGGATCAGCAGCAGCGGCCGCCGCAGCCCGGGGGCGTCGGGCAGCAGCGAGGCGGCGTCGTACCGCTCGGGGTGCTCGTCCGGGTGGCCGAGGAACCGCTCCTTCC
This sequence comes from Kitasatospora sp. NPDC097605, assembly GCF_040302725.1. Classification (NCBI taxonomy): domain Bacteria; kingdom Bacillati; phylum Actinomycetota; class Actinomycetes; order Kitasatosporales; family Streptomycetaceae; genus Kitasatospora; species Kitasatospora sp. NPDC097605. The sequence goes on from NZ_JBEOSF010000047.1 coordinate 58,078, forward strand.
AGTGGGTGTCGTAGAGCCGGTGGTCGGTGGGGGCGGCTCCGGCGACGGCGGCGTGGAAGACGTCGGGGCGGCGCAGCACGGCGAGGGCGGCGAGGAAGCCGCCGTAGGACCAGCCGCGGATGGCGACCCGGTCGAGGTCGAGCAGTCCGGGGCGCAGTGCGGCGGCCGCGTGCAGGGCCTCGACCTGGTCGGCGAGGGCGGGGCCGGCGATGTCCGCGTGGACGGTCTTCTCCCAGCGCGGGCCGCGGCCGGGGGTGCCGCGGCCGTCGACGGCGAGGACGGCGAAGCCCTGGTCGGCGAACCACTGGGAGGTGAGGTCCCACCAGTGCGGGGCGGCGGTGACCTTCTGCAGGGCCGGCCCGCCGTAGGGGTCGAGCAGGACGGGCAGCGGGCCGTCGCCGTCGCGGTGGCCGGCGGGCAGGAAGAGCGCGCCGCGCAGTTCGCGGGGGCCGAGGCGGAGCAGGTCGGGGCGGGCGGTGAGGACGGGCGTCTCGGCGTGGGAGACGAGGGTGAGCGTGGCGGGCAGGCCGGCGCGGTGGACGGTGGTGCGGCCGGTGGGCGCGCCGGGTGTGTGCGCGGTGTGGACGAGCGTGCCGGCGCGCCGCGCGCCGGTGTGCACGCCGGGCTCCTCGCTCAGCCGGACGGCGCCCGTGACCGGGTCCCACGACCACAGATGGGTCTCGGTCGGCTCGTCGGAGGCGGTGAAGAGCACCTGCTCGCCGTCGGTTCCGAGCACGGAGCGTATCCGCAGGCCGGGCGGGGTGACGGGCTTGCCGTCGACCGTGAGGTGCCGGGTGTCGCCCTGGTCGGCGGTGTCGACGAGGGCGCCGGCGGCGGTGCGGGCGGGCAGACCGGGGAGCAGTTCGACCCAGTGCTCGTCGCGCCGCTCGGCGAGCACGCGGGTGGTGCCGTCGGCGGGGTCGACGGCGAGGGTGAGCACGGTGCGCTGGTCGCGGCTCTGCACGGCGGCGTACGGCCCCTGCCCGTCCCAGCCGGCGGCGGTGAGGTACTCGTACCCGGCCCGGTCCCAGCGGACCTCGGTGCGCCGGCCGTCCGTGCCGAGCAGCCAGAGGGTGACCTCGGCGTTGTCGGTGCCGGCCAGCGGGTAGCGGATGGCGCGCGGCGGCCGGGCGGGGTCGGCCGGGTCGGCGAGGTGGAGGCGGCGCAGCGGGCGCTCGTCGACGCGGGCGACCAGCAGCCGGGTGCCGTCGGGGGACCACCAGTGGGCCCGGTGGCGGTGCATCGACTCGGCGGCGACGTGCTCGGGCACGCCGTAGCGGACCTCGGGGTGCTCGGGTTCGGCGAGCGCGCGGTCCTCGGCGCCGTCGGCGGTGACGACGCGCAGGGCGCCGCCGCCGGCGTAGGCGATCCGCCGGCCGGTGGGGTCGGGGCGCGGGTCGTACACCTCGGTGGCGGTGGGGACGCGGCGGACCTCGCCGGTGGCGGTGTCGGCGAGCCACAGGGCGCCGCCCAGGGCGAAGGCGGCGAGCCCTCCGGCGGCGTCGGTGGCGTACGCGGTGACGCCGCGGGTGTGGACGCGGGCGCGCTCGCGGCGGATCCGCTCGGCCTCGGGCAGTTCGGCGTCGGTGGCGTCGGCACCGAGGGCGGCGGGGTCGGCGAGCAGGCGTTCCTCGCCGGTGCCGGTGTCCAGGGCCCAGAGGCAGGTGACCGGGTCCTCGCCGGAGCGCCCGCGCAGGAACAGGACGGTCCGGCCGTCGGCGGAGAAGGAGGGCTGGGCGGGGGCGCCGAGGGTGAGGCGCCGGGTGCGGGCGAGCTGGCGGGGGAGCGAGCCGGTGGGCACGGAGACGGGCGGCACGGAATCGGTCGGCATGCCGGGCACCATAGGCACATCCGGCCCGCCCCCGTCGAGGGGGAGAGCGACCGGGGCCGCCGCGGATCTCAGGAATCCGCGACGGCCCCGGGGCCGGGTGGCGGGGACGTCAGTGGACGTCGCCCATCAGCCGCACGACCTTGCGGCGGTACAGGTAGAGGGCCACACCGGCGATGATCGCCATGCTGCCCTGGACCGCGAAGTACCAGGTGGAGCCGACCACGTCGTCGCCGAGGACCAGCTGGAAGATCGCCGCGACGCAGTCGCCCGCGGTGACCGCGAGGAACCAGACGCCCATCATCTGGCTGGCGTACTTGGTCGGGGCCAGCTTGGTGGTGACGGACAGGCCGACGGGGGAGAGGGTGAGCTCGCCGACGGTCTGGATCAGGTAGACCATGGCCAGCCAGAGCGGCGTGACCTTGGCGCCGCCGGAGGCGGCGGCCATGGCCAGCATCATGACCATGAACGAGGCGCCGATCATCAGCAGGCCGAAGGAGAACTTCGCCGTGGTGCTCGGGTTCTTGGAGCGGCGGGAGAGCGCCACCCAGATCCAGGCGAAGACCGGGGCCAGCGCCATGATGTACAGCGGGTTGAGCGACTGGAACCAGCTGGACGGAAAGTCGATGCCGAACAGCGTGGACGCGGTGTTGTCCTGGGCGAAGATGTTCAGCGTCGAGCCGGACTGGTCGTAGATCATCCAGAACACGGCGGCGGCGACGAAGAACCAGATGTAGCCGCTCATCCGGGACTGCTCGGTCTCGTCGAGCTCCTTGTCGCGCTTCACCTTGGTGAAGACGAAGACCGGGATGGCCAGGCCGGCGATGGACAGCGGCCAGATCGCCCAGTTGATGGTGAAGTGGCCGGTCAGCGCGACGATCGCGTAGAAGACCACGGCGGCGGCGAGCCAGAGGCCGGCCTTCTTGAAGATGGCGCTCTTCTCGGCGGCCGAGATCGGCGAGGTGACCACGTCGCTCTTGGCGCTCAGGTGGCGGGTGCCGAGCAGGAACTGGGTGAGGCCCAGGGCCATGCCGACGCCGGCGAGGGCGAAGCCGAGGTGCCAGTCGACGTTCTGGCCGATGGTGCCGATGACCAGCGGGGCGGCGAAGGCACCGAGGTTGATGCCCATGTAGAAGATCGTGAAGCCGCCGTCCCGGCGCGGGTCGTTGGGCCCGTCGTAGAGGTGGCCGACCATCGTGGAGATGTTCGCCTTGAGCAGGCCGGAGCCGATCGCGATGAACGCGAGGCCGCCGAAGAACGACACGCTGACCGGCAGGGCCAGCAGGAAGTGGCCGATCATGATGATCGAGCCGCCGAGGGCGACGGTCTTCCGGGCGCCGAGGAAGCGGTCGGCGATCCAGCCGCCCGGGAGTGCCAGCAGGTAGACCATCGCGGTGTACACGCTGTACACCGCGGAGGCGGTGGCGAGCTTCATGCCGAGGCCGCCGTCGGTGACGGAGGCGGTCATGTAGAGCACCAGCAGGGCACGCATGCCGTAGTAGCTGAAGCGCTCCCACATCTCGCTCATGAAGAGCGTGGCGAGGCCCCGGGGGTGCCCGAGGAAGGTCTTGCCGCCGGAGGAGGCCGACTTCACGCCGGACTCCATGGTCGTAGACGCCATGAGTAGTGGTTCCTTGCCTGACAGCGTCCGCCAAGGGGGGTGGCGGCGGACGTGGACAGAACCACTCTACGTGGCGACATTTGGCGTTATCAGCTGACAAAAGAGGCCAATTAGGTATGGCGATGGTAAAGACAGCTACAGATTCCCCTCCATGATCCATGGTGCGACGGGCTAAATTCCTTCAGTTGCAAGATCAAAGCGAAGGATCTTCGCTGAACGAGCGGCCCGGGCGTGTCGGTTGGGATGTGATCGCACTCCGTATAACGATCACGCAGTGTGAACTACCTCACGGCGCGGACGGGCATTCCCCGGCGGACTACCATCACCACATGACCTGTGTGCTGCTCGCCGAGGACGATCCGGCGATCTCCGAACCGCTCGCCCGGGCACTGCGCCGCGAGGGCTACGAGGTGCTCGTCCGCGAGGACGGTCCGTCCGCACTGGCCGCGGGCCTCGGCGAGGAGGTCGACCTCATCGTCCTCGACCTCGGCCTGCCCGAGATGGACGGGCTGGAGGTCTGCCGCCGGCTGCGCGCGGACGGCCGCAGCTGCCCCGTCCTGGTGCTCACCGCCCGCGCCGACGAGGTCGACACGGTGGTCGGCCTGGACGCCGGCGCCGACGACTACGTCACCAAGCCCTTCCGGCTCGCCGAACTGCTCGCCCGCGTCCGCGCCCTGCTGCGGCGCGGCAACGTCGACCAGCTCACCACCGGCGCGCACGGCGTCAAGATCGACATCGAGTCCCACCGCGCCTGGCTCGGCGAGGAGGAGCTGACCCTCTCCGCCAAGGAGTTCGAGCTGCTGCGGGTGCTGGTCCGGGACGCCGGCCGGGTGGTCACCCGCGAGGAGATCATGCGGCAGGTCTGGGACACCACCTGGTGGACCTCCACCAAGACCCTGGACATGCACATCTCCTGGCTGCGCAAGAAGCTCGGCGACGACGCCGCCAACCCCCGCTACATCGCCACCGTGCGCGGAGTGGGTTTCCGGTTCGAGAAGAATTAGCCCGACAGGGGCGGTACCACCACGGGGAGCGGCAGCGTGAAACGCCGGATGATCAACTCGCTGCTGTGCGTCGTCCTCGTGGTGGTGGTCGTGTTCTGCGTCCCGCTCGCCCTGGTCGAGAAGCGCACCATCGTCAGCGGTGCCCAGGACCGGGTGGACGCCGCCGCCGTCCGGGTGCTCGCCCTGGTGGAGAGCCGGCTCGCCGCCGAGGAGCCGGTCACCGGCGACAAGTTCGGCAACCAGGTCTCCGAGGGCCAGTACGTCGAGGTCGACATCCCCGGCCAGGGGATCGTCTCCAGCGGTCACCGGCCCGACAGCGACCACCTGCTCAGGGCCGTCGAGCGCGGCGCCAGCGGCGAGACCGTCACCGTCGAGCAGTCCCGCGAGGCGGTCGACCACGAGATCGCCAACATGCTGCTGCTGCTCGGCGTCGTCGCGCTGCTCGCCGTGCAGGCCGCCGTCGCCCTCGCCGTCTGGCAGGCCAAGCGGCTGGCCCGCCCGCTCACCGACCTCGCCGAGACCGCCGAACGGCTCGGCTCCGGCGACCCGCGCCCGCGCGACCGCCGCTACGGGGTGCCCGAGCTCGACCGGGTCGCCGAGGTGCTCGACACCAGCGCCGAGCGGATCGCCCGGATGCTCACCGCCGAACGCCGGCTCGCCGCCGACGCCTCCCACCAGCTGCGCACCCCGCTCACCGCGCTCTCCATGCGGCTGGAGGAGATCACCGCGGTCGCCGAGGACCCGGAGACCGTCAAGGAGGAGGCCACCATCGCCCTCCAGCAGGTCGAACGGCTCACCGACGTCGTCCAGCGGCTGCTCACCACCCAGCGCGACCCGCGCAGCCCCACCGCCGTCGCCTTCGACCTCGACGACGTGGTCAAGCAGCAGGTCGAGGAGTGGGGGCCGTCGCTGCGCGGCACCGGCCGGGTGCTCCAGGTCGAGGGCCTGCGCGGGGTGACCGCGGTCGGCACCCCCGGCACGGTCGCCCAGGTGCTGGCCACCCTGATCGAGAACTCGCTGATGCACGGCGCCGGCACCATCACCCTGCGGGTGCGGCCGTCGGGCACGTCGGTGGTCGTCGAGGTGCAGGACGAGGGCCCCGGGGTGCCGGCCGAGCTGGGCAACCGGGTGTTCGAGCGCGCGGTCAGCGGCCGCAACTCCACCGGCATCGGCCTCGCCGTCGCCCGTGACCTCGCGGAGGCGGACGGCGGGCGGCTGGAGCTGCTCTCGCTGCGGCCGGCGGTGTTCGCGCTCTTCCTGGGCCGCAGCCAGCGTGAGGGCTGAGGCGCGTCAGAGCCTGTCGTCCCGGACGACGTCCAGGTCGGTGAAGGTGGGCGGCGCGTCGCAGAGCGCGACCATCTCCCGGTAGATCCGGTCGGTCTCCGGCAGGCCCGAGTTGCGCATCGCGGCCTCGTACGAGGGGAACTCGACGATTTCCACCACGTGCCGCGGGTCGGAGCGGTCGGTGGCGACCATCGCGTGGTCGGCGGTCCGCCGGCCCTCGGTCTGCTCGGCCCAGCGGTCCATCAGGCCGTTGAGCTCGTCGAGGTGGTCGGTCCGGCAGTCGATGATCTGGACGAAGGTCATGGCGAGCCTCCTGCGTCCCCCGCGGCTTCGATCGTTCGCCGGCCGTGCTCGCCCTCCGCCACCACTGTCCTCCCGGGGCGGCGGTGGCGGCAACCGGGGGAGCGGGGGAACCGGGGCCCTACTCGGCCTTGGCGTACCGGATCTGCTCGGCGGCCAGCATCAGCTCGGCCTGGGCGACCACCCCGCTGTCCTGGGCGGCGTCCTGGGCGGCCTCGGCGCGGGCCGCGGCGAGCTGCTCCCCGGTCGGCTCCGGGACGGCCTTGAACACCCAGGTCCGGTACGAGATGAAGCGGAACACCGTGCCCAGCCCCAGGCCGAGGACCTTCGCGGCCAGCTGCTGGAAGTGCGAGGAGAGCCCCAGCACGTACACCGAGAAGCCCAGTACGCCGGTCTCGATCAGCATGCCGGCGCCGCTGAACACCAGGAACAGCGTGATCTCCCGCTTGCGCGAGGCGGCGTCGCGGTCCCGGTACAGCCAGTAGCGGTAGCCCAGGTAGTTGGTGGCGATCGCGACCAGGGTGGCGGCGATGTTGGAGCGCAGCGAGGCCAGGTGCAGACCGTTGAGGCAGACCCAGAAGACGGCGAAGTTCACCACGACGCCGCTGAGGCCGACCAGGCCGAACTTCACCGCCTCGCCCGACAGGCCGCGCAGTTTCTGCGCCAGCGAGGGTTCCGACGCCGTGGTCGTCGCCATACCGGGCTGCCTCCGTGTGCCTGTGTGCCTGCGGACGAAAGGGCGCCGGCAGCCTGAGCGCTGTCAACCCCTTGAGCCCTGCGTGCACGCACATGATCGGATCGCGCGTATCAGGACCTGGCCGACCAGGCTACCCGGTTCCACCGATCGGCTCAGCCCCTCCGGCGCGTTCATGAGGGCCCGTCCACAGGGACGCCGCAGCGCGGGGAGCGGTTCCACGGCCTCCGACCGGCCCGGATATCCTGGCGGGGTGACTTCCCCGGGCAACGCGAATTTTCCAGTGGTGGGCATGATCGGCGGCGGGCAGCTTGCCCGCATGGCACACCAGGCGGGCATCCCGCTCGGGATCCGGTTCAAGCTCCTCGCCGACACTCCCCAGGACTCGGCGGCGCAGGTCGTCTCCGACGTCGTCCTCGGTGACTACCGTGACCTCGACACCCTCCGGCGCTTCGCCGAGGGCTGCGACGTGATCACCTTCGACCACGAGCACGTGCCGACCGAGCACCTGCGGGCCCTGCAGGCCGACGGCATCGCCGTGCGGCCCGGCCCGGAGGCGCTGGTCAACGCCCAGGACAAGGGCGTGATGCGGGCCAGGCTCGACTCCATCGGGGTCCCCTGCCCCCGGCACCGCATCGTCGCCGATCCGGCGGACGTGACCGCCTTCGCCGAGGAGGGCGCCGGCTACCCGGTGGTCCTCAAGACCGTCCGCGGCGGCTACGACGGCAAGGGCGTCTGGGTGGTCGGCGACGAGGAGCAGGCCGCGGCCCCGTTCCTGGCCGGCGTCCCGGTGCTCGCCGAGGAGAAGGTCGACTTCGTCCGCGAGCTGGCCGCCAACGTGGTCCGCTCGCCCAGTGGCCAGGCCGTCGCCTACCCGGTGGTGGAGAGCGTCCAGGAGAACGGCGTCTGCGCCGAGGTCACCGCCCCCGCGCCCGGCCTCGACCCGGCGCTGTCCGACGAGGCCCAGCAGCTGGCCCTGCGGATCGCCGGCGAGCTGGACATCACCGGCCACCTCGCCGTCGAGCTGTTCCAGACCCGGGACGGCCGGATCCTGGTCAACGAGCTGGCCATGCGGCCGCACAACTCGGGCCACTGGAGCCAGGACGGCGCCGTCACCTCGCAGTTCGAGAACCACCTGCGGGCCGTGCTCGACCTGCCGCTCGGCGACCCCCGGCCGCGCGCCAAGTGGACCGTCATGGTCAACGTCCTGGGCGGCGACTACCCGGACATGTACCACGCCTTCCTGCACTGCATGGCCCGCGACCCCGGTCTGCAGATCCACATGTACGGCAAGGACGTGAAGCCCGGCCGCAAGGTCGGCCACGTCAACGTCTTCGGGGACGACCTCGACGACGTCCGCGAGCGCGCCCGTCACGCGGCCGCCTACCTGCGAGGAACGATCACCGAATGACCCATCCGCTTGTTGGCATCGTCATGGGCTCGGACTCCGACTGGCCCGTGATGGAGGCCGCCGCCCAGGCCCTCGACGAGTTCGAGATCCCCTACGAGGTCGACGTCGTCTCCGCGCACCGGATGCCGCGCGAGATGGTCGCGTACGGCGAGAACGCCCACCAGCGCGGCCTGAAGGCGATCATCGCCGGTGCCGGCGGTGCCGCCCACCTGCCGGGCATGCTGGCCTCCGTCACCCCGCTGCCGGTGATCGGCGTGCCGGTCCCGCTGCGCTACCTGGACGGCATGGACAGCCTGCTGTCGATCGTGCAGATGCCGGCCGGCGTGCCGGTGGCGACCGTCTCGGTGGCGGGCGCGCGCAACGCGGGCCTGCTGGCGGTGCGGATGCTGGCCGCCTTCGACCCTGAGCTGACCGAGCGGATGACCGACTTCCAGGCCGAGCTGAACGGCCAGGCCACCGAGAAGGGCAAGAAGCTTCGGGCCAAGGTGGCAGGTTCCTCCTCCTTCGGCTTTGGAAAGTAGTCATATCGGATAGAACAGCTCGTATGACCTCTGAGCTGTTCGACTCCACCCCCGCTCTGCTGGAGCGCGCCAAGGCCGTCCTCCGCGCCACCCCCGTGGTGGACGGCCACAACGACCTCCCCTGGGCGATGCGCGAGCAGGCCGGCTACGACCTCGACGCGCTCGACCTGGCCGCCGACCAGAGCGCCCGGCTGCACACCGACCTCGCCCGCCTCACCGCGGGCGGGGTCGGCGCCCAGTTCTGGTCCGTCTACGTGCCCAGCCGGCTCGCCGGGGACCACGCCGTCAGCGCCACCCTCGAACAGATCGACTTCGTCCACGCCCTGGTCGACCGCTTCCCCGACCGGCTGCGGCCGGCGCTCACCGCCGACGACCTGGAGGCCGCCCGCGCCGAGGGCCGCATCGCCTCCCTGATCGGCGCCGAGGGCGGCCACTCCATCGACTGTTCGCTCGCCACCCTGCGCGCCCTGTACGCGCTCGGCGTCCGCTACCTGACGCTCACCCACAACGACAACACGCCGTGGGCCGACTCGGCCACCGACAAGCCCGTCGCGGGCGGCCTGACCGCCTTCGGCGAGGAGGTCGTCCGGGAGATGAACCGGCTCGGCATGCTGGTCGACCTCTCGCACGTCTCCGCCGACACCATGCGCGACGCGCTGCGGGTCAGCGAGGCGCCGGTGCTCTTCTCGCACTCCTCCTCGCGCGCCGTCTGCCCCCACCCGCGCAACATCCCGGACGACGTGCTCGCCCAGCTCCCCGGCAACGGCGGCGTGGCGATGGCCACCTTCGTGCCCAAGTTCATCCTGCCCGCCGCCATCGAGTGGACCGCCGCCGCGGACGAGAACATGAGCGCCCACGGCTTCGACCACCTCGACACCACGCCCGCCGGGATGGCCTGCCAGCGCGCCTTCGAGCAGGCCAACCCGCGTCCGGTCGCCACCGTCGCCACCGTCGCCGACCACCTCGACCACATGCGGGAGGTCGCCGGCATCGACCACATCGGCATCGGCGGCGACTTCGACGGCACGGCCTTCCTCCCGGACGGCCTCGACGACGTCGCCGGCTACCCCAACCTGATCGCCGAACTGCTGGGCCGCGGCTGGTCCGAGACCGACCTCGGGAAGCTCACCTGGCACAACGCCGTGCGCGTGCTGCGCGACGCCGAGGCGGCCGCCGCCCGGCTGCGCGCCGAGGGCCGCACCCCGTCCCTGGTCACCCTCGCGGGCCTGCACGGCCTCGACGGCTGACGGCCGGCGGCCGGGCGCCGGGGGTCTCAGCCCAGCCGGGGGATCTCGATGGCCGGGCACCGGTCCATGACCATCTCCACCCCGGCGGCGGTGGTCCGCTCGTAGGCGGCCTCGTCGACCACGCCGAGCTGGAACCAGACCGCCCCGGCCCCGGCCGCCACCGCCTGGTCCGCGACCTCGCCGGCCAGCTCGCTGTTCACGAACACGTCCACCACGTCGACCGGGAACGGGATCTCGGCGAGCGAGCGGTAGCCCTGCTCGCCGAGGACCGTCTCGGCCTTCGGGTGGACGGGCACGATCCGCTTGCCGAACTGCTGCAGCACCCGCGCCACGCCGTACGCGGCGCGCGCGGTGTTGGTGGACAGGCCGACCACCGCCCAGGTGTCGCCCTTGGCGGTGAGGATGGAGCGGACCGTCGCGTCGTCGCCGTAGTTCGTCATGGTCGGGGCAACGAGCGGCCGGTGCCGGGGATTCCCCCGGGGTCCGCTCAGCTGGGGCGGCCGAGGGCGCGGTAGGTCCAGCCGGCCGCGCGCCAGGCCTCGGCGTCCAGGACGTTGCGCCCGTCCAGCAGCCGGCGCTCGGCGACCACCGCGCCCAGCTCGGCCGGGTCGAGCTCGCGGAACTCCTGCCATTCGGTGAGGTGCAGGACGACGTGCGCGCCCTCGGCGGCCTCCAGCGCCGAGGGCGCGTAGGCGAGGCTCGGGAACATCCTGCGCGCGTTCTCCACCGCCTTGGGGTCGTAGACGGTGACCTGCGCGCCCTGGAGCTGGATCTGGGCGGCGACGTTGAGCGCGGGCGAGTCCCGGATGTCGTCCGAGTTGGGCTTGAACGCGGCGCCGAGGACGGCGACCCGCCGGCCCAGGAAGCCGCCGTCGCACTGCTCGCGGGCCAGCTCGACCATCCGGGAGCGGCGGCGCATGTTGATCGAGTCGACCTCGCGCAGGAAGGTCAGCGCCTGGTCGGCGCCCAGCTCGCCGGCCCGCGCCATGAACGCCCGGATGTCCTTGGGCAGGCAGCCGCCGCCGAAGCCCAGGCCGGAGTTGAGGAACTTGCCGCCGATCCGCTCGTCCAGCGCGAGCGCCGCGCTCAGCTGGGTGACGTCGGCGCCGGCCGCCTCGCAGACCTCCGCCATGGCGTTGATGAAGGAGATCTTGGTGGCCAGGAAGGAGTTGGCGGCGGTCTTCACCAGTTCGGCGGTCGCGTAGTCGGTCACCAGGAACGGCACCCCGGCGGCGATCGGCTCGGCGTACACCTCGCGCAGCAGCCGCTCGGCGCGCTCGCTGCGGGCGCCGACCACGATCCGGTCCGGGCGCAGGGTGTCCTGGACGGCGAAGCCCTCGCGCAGGAACTCCGGGTTCCAGGCGAGCTCGGCGCCCTCGCCGACCGGGGCCAGCGCGGCCAGCCGCTCCGCCAGCCGGCCCGCCGAGCCGACCGGCACGGTGGACTTGCCGACCACCAGCACCGGGCGGGTCAGGTGCGGGGCCAGCGCGTCGATCGCCGTGTCCACGTACGACATGTCGGCGGCGAACTCGCCCTTGCGCTGCGGGGTGTTGACGCAGACGAAGTGCACGTCGCCGAACTCGGCGGCCTCCTGGGCGGAGGTGGTGAACCGCAGCCGCCCGGTCGAACCCTCGTGCCCGGCCACGTGCTTGAGCAGCAGTTCGGACAGGCCCGGCTCGTACATCGGGACCTTGCCGGCGGTCAGGGTGGCGATCTTCTCCGGGTCGATGTCCAGCCCCAGCACCTCGAAGCCGAACTCCGCCATGGCGGCGGCGTGCGTGGCGCCGAGATAGCCGGTGCCGATCACGGAGATGCGGAGGGTCACGGTTTCCCCTTCGGGCGGGCGTCGGACGGCACGGCTCCGGGTGGTGGCCGCGCCCACCGATGCTATCCGGCCGCCGTGGGAGCGCCCAGACGGTCGCACGGGCTCCGGATCCGGCCGCCCTCTCCGGAGCCCCGACACCCCCGGGGCGGGGCCCGGTTGACCTAGGCAGCCGCAGGTCGGAGGCCTAGGATCTACTTAACGGTAATTAACCGGTCACGGCTGGAACGACTCTCCGAAGAGGCAGGCATCATGGCGGGCAGCGCAGGGGCGGCGGACTTCGATCTCTTCCGGATCTCCGAGGAGCACGAGATGCTCCGTGAGGCGGTGCGTTCGCTGGCCGAGGCGAAGATCGCCCCGTTCGCGGCGGAGGTGGACGAGCGGGGGCGGTTCCCGCAGGAGGCGTTCGACGCGTTGCGGGGCAATGACCTGCACGCGGTGCATGTGCCGGAGGAGTTCGGTGGTGCGGGGGCGGACGCGCTGGCGACGGTGATCGTGATCGAGGAGGTGGCGCGGGTGTGCGCCTCGTCGTCGTTGATCCCGGCGGTGAACAAGCTGGGGTCGTTGCCGGTGCAGTTGTCGGGGTCGGAGGAGTTGAAGGCGCGGTA
>NZ_JBEOSF010000048.1:0-68676 GCF_040302725.1 Kitasatospora sp. NPDC097605
ATCCGCAACATGTACAACCCCTCACAGGTCGGCAACAACCCCAACTGCTACTCCGCCTCCATCCCGAGCACCGAGGTCCACGCGGCCGCCGGCCCGCTCAACCACTGGTTCTACCTGCTCGCCGAGGGCTCCAACCCCGGCGGCGGCAAGCCCACCAGCCCCACCTGCAACAACTCCTCCGTAACCGGCGTCGGCATCAAGGACGCCGGCCGGATCTTCTACGGCGGCATGCTGCTCAAGACCAGCGGCATGACCTACAAGCGCTACCGCACCACCACCCTCACCGCCGCCAAGAACCTCGACCCCAGCTGCAACCTCTTCAACCGCACCAAGGCCGCCTGGGACGCCGTCAGCGTCCCCGCCCAGACCGCCGACCCGACCTGCACCAACAACGGCGGCGACGACTTCTCGCTGTCGCTGAGCCCGTCGTCCGGCTCGGTCAAGCCCGGCAACTCGACCACGGCGACCGTCAACACCTCGGTCGTCTCCGGCACCGCGCAGACCGTCGCCCTGACCGCCTCGGGCCTCCCGTCCGGCGTCACCGCGTCGTTCAGCCCGTCCTCGGTCCAGGCCGGCGGCTCCGCGACGCTGACCCTGTCGGCCTCCTCGACCGCCGCGGCCGGCACCTACCCGGTCACGATCACCGGTACCGCCGGAGCCACCGTCCACACCGGCCAGTTCAACCTGACGGTCGGCGACGGCACGCCCAACCCGGGCGGCACCTGGGCGGCCGGCACCACCTACAAGGCCGGCGACGTCGTGACCTACAACGGGGTCAGCTACCGCTGCATCCAGGGCCACACCGCCTACGTCGGCTGGGAGCCGCCGAACGTCCCGGCGCTCTGGCAGGCCGTGTGACCGGAAGGCTCTGACGTCCGGTGAAACCGCCGCGCCGCGGTCCGTCGAGGGGACGGACCGCGGCGCGGCTCGGCTCTTTCGGGGCCTGGGCGGATCAGTTGTACCACCACTCCTGGTTACCCTGGCCGTAGCCGCAGTCCCACAGCTGGACCACGTTTCCGCGGCCCCAGTCGTAGATGTCCAGGCACTGGCCGGACGGGCCGGGGAAGCCGGGCGGGACGCCGGGGAAGGCGCGGTTGACGAAGCGCCAGCGGCCGGCGCTCGCCGGCACGGTCCAGGCCTGCGAGGCGCTGTTGTCGCACGGGAGCTGGACGACCTGCTGCCCGCGGCCCCGGTAGCCGTCGACGCACTTGCCGCTGGCGTTGCTCTGGATCTGGTAGCCGCCGCTGGTGGCGTTGAACGAGATGTTCCAGGACTGGTTGACGCCGCCGTGACAGCCCCACATCTGGACCCACGGCCCGTTGCCCCAGTCCCAGACGTCCAGACACCTGCCGCTCGCCTCGGGGGCGTTGCTGGTGAGCGTGTAGGTCCGGGGCGGGTAGTCGGCGGCCACCCCGGCCGCCCCGGCCTGTGCCACGGGTGCCGCGGGCTGTCCGGCCGCGGGCTGCCCGACCGCGACCGAGGGCCCCGCGCACAGCGCCAGCGCCGCCGCCGTGGCGGCGAGGACCGGAGCAACTCGTCTGGAACCGTTCATCTTTGCTGCCCTTTCGTCTCATTGGTTCAGACCAGTGACGCTAGGGCCGCGACGGCACCCCGGCACAGTCGAGTACCGGCCGTTTCGATCACGGCCGGGCGTAGGCTGTCGTGATGGAACCACCGACGCCCGCCCCGCTCCTTCCCGAGCTGCCGCCGCAGGAGCTGGAGTGCTTCTCCGTCCTCGTCCACCAGTTGCACTTCGGACGGACGGCGCAGCGCCTGGGCGTCTCGCAGGGGCGGGTCTCCCAGCTGATCAAGCGCCTGGAGAACCGGGTCGGCGCCCCGGTGTTCCGGCGGACCAGCCGCCACGTCGAGTTGACCGAGCTCGGACGCGATCTGGCCGAGCAGGTGGTGCCCGCCTTCGAGCGGCTCAGGGAGGGCTACGACGCCGCCCGGGCGCGGGCGGCGACGGCCATGCCGCTGCGGCTGGGCTTCCAGTGCGCGGTGTACGAGCCGGTCGCCCGGGTGATCGCCGGCCTGCCGGAGGGCGCCACGCGGCTGGTCGAACTGCCCTGGGCGGACCCGTTCTCGCGGCTCGCCCGGGGTGAGGTGGACCTGGCCATCGTGCTGGCCTCGTGCCGGGAGCCGGGGCTGGAGGTGCTGATGACCTTCTCCCGGCAGCCGGTGTACGTGGCGCTCGCCGCCGCGCGGCGCCCGGCCGGCGCAGGCCAGGCGGAGGCGGTGGGCGCCGAGGAACTGGCCGCGCTGCCGCTGATCGAACCGCGCGGCCCGGCTCCCGCGTACTGGCGGGAGGCGAACGCGCCCCGGCGGACCCCGAGCGGGCGCGCCCTCTCCTACCCGGCGGGGGCGCTCACCCTCCAGGAGGGCCTGTCGATGGTGGCTGGCACCCGCCGGGGACTGCTGCTGTGCGAGCGCAGCACGACATACGTCCAGCGCCCGGACCTCCGCTTCCTGCCGGTACCCGGGCTGGAGCCGACCGACCTGGTGGTGGTCCAGCGCGAGGGGCGGCCGCACCGGCTGACGGCCGAGTTCGTCACCCTGCTCGCGGCCGGGAGGGTCGGCCAGGTGTACTGACCACGGAGGTTGGTGACGGGGTTCACGGCGCGGTGATCTTGCAATGAGTGAGGGCCCGCTGGTTCGGTGTGGATTGCGACAGCGGATCATCGAGGTCCGCGTGCTCCGCCGTCGGGGAGCGGCCCGCATCGCGTACCTGCTGCGGCTCAACCCCGCCACCGTTCACCGCGTCCTGGCCCGCTACCGGATCGCGCGCCTGGCCTACAGCGAGATCCAGCCCGACGACCGCAAGGACGGCTCCTGCTACCGGTCCCGGCCGTGGCGTGACGTCGTAGACCGGGTGCACGGGCAGTCGATGGCGAGACTACGCCCCGCCGCACCGTCGTGGTGGCACTCGGATACGGAGGGCTCATGCCCGGGACGGCTCGGCCTTCGTGAACCCGTCCGACGGGGGGACCAGCAGCTGTGTGGCCGCGAGTTCCCGGTACAGGACATCCTGGGCAAGAAGTTCCTCGTGGGTGCCGGTTGCGCGCACCCGGCCGGAATCCATGACCACGATGCGGTCGGCCATGGCGACGGTGGACAATCGGTGGGCGATGACCAGCACGGTCGTCTCGTGGGCGATCTCGACCACCACGTCGCGCAGGGCGAGTTCGTTGGTGGCATCGAGTTGGGAGGTGGCCTCGTCGAGGAGCAGCAGCCGCGGCTTGCGCAGCAGGGCGCGGGCGATCGCCACGCGCTGGCGCTCGCCTCCGGACAGCCGTGTTCCCCGGTGGCCCACCCGCGTGTCGAGCCCTGCGGGCAGTCCCTGCACGAACGCGTCCAGGCGGGTGCGGACCAGCACGTCGCGCAGGTCCTCCTCGGTGGCCTCGGGCGCAGCGAGGAGGAGGTTCTCCCGCAGGGTGCCAGACAGGGCGGGAGCGTCCTGTTCGATGTACCCGATGGACGCCCGCAGTTCGGCCAGGGGAAGGGTGAGGATGTCCCGACCGTCGAGGAGCACTCGCCCGGATGTCGGCTCGTAGAATCGTTCGAGCAGCGCGAAGACCGTCGACTTGCCCGTGCCTGAGGGTCCGACGAGCGCGGTCATTCCGCCCAGGGCCTCGAAGTCCACGCCGCAGTGGACGTCAGGAAGCTCCGGGCAGTAACGGAAGACCACCCTCTCGAAGACGACGGTGGCCGGGCGTCCGGCCGGTGAACGACGCGCCGTCCGCGCCGGGCACGGCGGGGCGTCGTCGATCTCCAGCAGCTCGATCTCCTTCAACCGCGCCACGGCCGCGGCGCCGATGTGGAACTGCATGGCGGCCTGGATGAGCTGGGAGACCGGTTCCATCAGGGAGAAGAGGAAGAGGAGGAAGGCGACGAGGGTCGAGACGTCGATGGCCCCGGAAGCCACGCGCGCACCTCCGACCCCGAGGACGGACAGGAAGGACAACTGGACCGACAGTCCGGCCGATGTCCCCATGACGGCCTGCCATTTGGCGGCCTGGACGCCCCGATGCCAGGCGTCCTCGGCCGCTCGACGGACTCTGGCTGTCTCACGTTCCTCGGCGCCGGACGCCTTCACGGTGCGGATGGCCCCCAGGGTGCGTTCCAGGTGGGCACCCATGGCGCCCACCGCTGCCTGGGCACGGGCCGTGGCGTGGGAGATGCGGGGCAGGACCCCGCTGATCACCGCACCGACGACCACGACGACAGCCAGCGTCGTCCACAGGAGCACGGGGTCGAGCGTGGCCATCATGACCACGACACCGACGAGGGTGAGGGCACCGGTGACCGCGGTGACGGCCGACTGCGTGGTGAACTGCCGCAGCAGCGTGGTGTCCGAGGTGACCCGCGCCAGCACGTCCCCGAGTTCCATGCGTTCCAGCTCCCGCACCTTGAGACGGAGCAACCGGGTGGCCAGTCCGACGCGGGCGTCCAACACCACGGACTCGGCGGCATGCGCGAGGACGAACTGGCTCAGCGCCTTCAGCGCCGCACCGAGCAGGGCGAGCCCCGACAGGAGGCCCAACGCTCCGACGATCGCCTCACGCCGCCCCAGATCCTCGATCAGCGCCCTAGCCGCGAGCGGCTGTCCGAGGGCCGCGCCGGCTCCCGCGAGACCCAGGAGCCCGCCGAGCACGATCTGCCACCGGTACGGACCGGCGTGCTCGACCAGCGCTCTACCGGACTGCCGGAGTGACATCGGAGGCGGCGGAGACGCGATGCGCTCCCCGCCCTCCTCAACCCCCGCCACTGGCCCACGCATACCCCACCACCCTCTCAGACGCGGGCCCCGGCCCGCGCCGCACCGACCCTCTGCCGAACCGCAGGGAAGACCTCCCGCGCGAGGCGCTCCAGATTGCGCATCGCGTCGTCCGTGTCACGCGCCGCCTCGACCTGGCACATGACCCGCGTACAGCCCGAGGCGACGACGTGGTGTGTCATCCGCTCCACACAGAGATCGACGGACCCTACGGGCTGCGTGCTGAGGAGCCTGTCGGCCAGTGTCGCGATGGTGCCGGCGGTCACCGGCGGAGGGAGAAGGCGAGCAGGGTCGGTCGTCCGTCCCGGCTGGTTGTTCAGGGCGAGGATGAACCGTGCTCTGTCACGCATCAGGGCCCTGGTGCGCTCCTTCGACCCGCTCACCTGGGCGAAGACGGCGAAGGCGTGCCCGGGGCCGGTCTCCTGCCGACCGGCCTCCCTCGCCGTGCGGTCGTACCAGTCGACCATCTCCGCCTTGGCCTCGGCGCTCTTGTCGAAGAACAGCATGAGGGGTAGTCCTCGGCGCGCCGCCATCTCGATGGACGCCGGGGAGCCGGCCGCCACGTACACGGGCGGCCCGGGAAGGGTCCGCACGGAGGGCGAGAGGCGAAGGCCCGGGCCGGTTCGACCCGGTGCCGTGGGCACCTCGCCCGCGAGGGCGGCGAGCAGACGATCCACCGGTTCGGCCAATCCCGCCCGCCACGCCTGCGGATCGGCCCCCATCGCCTCGTACTCGGCTCCGGGCACACCGCGGCCTACACCGAGGACGAACCGGCCCGCGGAGAGTTGGTCCAGCAGAGCGGTCTGTTCGGCCACATGCACGGGTGAGTACAGGGGAAGCACCGTCACCGCCGTGCCCACCCGGATCGTGCGGGTCCTGCCCAGCAGGAAGGCCGCCATGGTGAGCGGCGCGGGATTCACCACGGAGTCGAGGAAGTGGTGCTCGGTGACCCAGACGTCGTCCAGTGCCAGGGACTCCGCGTGCTGTGCGATGTCGACGGCGCGGGTGAGGACGTCGTAGTCCGTCTGGCCCGGGTGCCGGTCCGTGGTGAGCAGCACGCCGAACTTCAGGGGCGCCCGTTCCATCACGTGTCCCTCCGACGGCTCTCGGGGGCCGGAACGCGGATGAGCGTCCGGAACAGTCGGATGTCCTCGCCCTCACCGACCGGCCGGCGGTTCACCTCGACCCATGCGTGCGCGCGGAAGGGTTCGGTCCGCACTCCGGTGCACCAGTCCGGCCAGGTCCCGGTCAGCCGGCACAGCAGGACGGTGGCAACTGCACGCTGCAGACACCCCTGGCCGGCGCAGGCCCGGCTGACGGACACCACGGCCTGGCGGCTTCGCAGCGCCTCCGCCTCGGTGGCGGGACGTGCGCCACGGGCCAGGGCGCGCAACCAGCGGCGCAGCCGTCCCGGGGACAGCCTGGCCAGGAACCAAGCCGCGGTCACGGCCGCCCTGGCGGCCACCGCCGAGCGCAGGGGGATGCGTTGCCGCCGCTCCGGCACGACGGAGAAGGTCATGTCATCACCAACCGTGCCTGGGCGAGTCGTTCGAGGAGCGCACGGACGTCCGCAGCTATCCGTGCCGCGTCCTGTGGGAAGCACGTCGTCAGTTCGGCCACGACGCCCTCCATGTCCTTTCCCTCCCGCAGCAGTCGGACGATGGCCGCACCGGTGCCGTTGAGCATCCAGTACCGGCCGGTGGTCTCCTGCAGCAGGACCATGCCGTCGTCGGTCTCGGTCGAGGACACATCGGGAGCGAGGGAGAAAGTCATCGGGTTCCTTCCGGGCCCTGCCGGAGCATGCGGGCCGACTCGAGCGAGCGCAGCCATGACTCGCAGGCAAGGGTGAAGACCATCGGGATGAACGTCCGGGACGCCGGGTGGGGCGCCAGAATCACGGCTCGGACGGCGGCCTCGTCCACGAGGCCCAGGCGTGCCAGGCGCATGCCGTCGGCCAGTTCGAGGAGTTCACGCCGGTGCCGCCGGACCCCCGCGTACACCTCGGCGCTGAACTCGCCCTTGGTCGTGCGGTCCAGGATCGGGTCGGGGACGGATCCGCGCAGGGCGGCGGCGAGTACCGGTTTGGTGTGCCGGGGACTGGAGCGGTCCAGCAGACGTACCGAGAGCGCCGCCTCCACCACCCGATCGTCGAGGTACGGGGCGTGGTAGGTCACCCCGGCCCGCGAGGTGAGCCGGTCCGTGAGACGCACACCGACACCGCACTGCCGGACGGCTTGGAGGATCTCGTGCTGCGCCGCGCACGGGGAATGCGGCGCGGCTTCCCGCTCGACGGCGTCGTACAGCAGGGCCCGAGCCGAGTCGGCCGCATCCGGGGTCACCCAGGCCGGGAGTTTGGGGTGGTGGCCCCATCCGCTCAGGGGCTGGCGAGGGCCCTGAACGGGCTGAGCCAGGGAGGCGGCGGCCTCGGAGAGCCAGCGGTGGTAGGTGGGAGCGCGCAGCATGTTGCGGACCATCGTGCCCAGGGGCCAGCGGTACATGCTGCGGGCTGCCAGAACGTGCTCCAGGGAATGAAGCGGGCTGGTGCGCACGAGGGAGTGGTAGAAGGAGGGCGCGGGGTTGAAGAGTTCGTCCCCTCCGTGACCGGTCAGGTGGGTCCGTACACCCCGTGCCGAAAGGTGCCGGGACACCTGGGCAGTCATGGCCTTCGCCCGGGTCCAGGCGTAGGGTGCCTCGGGATCGTCGTCGAGGGCAAGTTGGTCGGCGAACGAGTAGGGCACCTCGGAACGGGGCAGGACGACGGCCTCGTGGGCCATCGGCAGCGCCTTGGCTGCGCGCCGTGCCCACACCGCGTCGTCGTTCGCGGGGTCCTCGGCCTCCCGCCGCACCGTCACGAGCCGGTGACACCGATCCTCATGGGCCGACAGGAAGGCGAGGCTCGTCGAGTCGATCCCACCCGACAGGTCACAGGCGATCGTTGTGCTGGTCCGGACCCGGGCGGCCACGGCGTCCCGCAGTGCGGTCCGTACCCGACGGGCGCCCTGGGAGATCGGTGTCCCGGGTGCGGGCGGGACCCACCACCGGACAGTGCGGTGGCCGCCGTCGGGCAGGAGCAGGATGTACTGCCCGGGTCCAGGGCACTCGACCTCACGCCACACCGTGCGCTCGCTCAACGGCCAGGGCGGCTGCACCATG
Organism: Kitasatospora sp. NPDC097605; assembly: GCF_040302725.1. Classification (NCBI taxonomy): domain Bacteria; kingdom Bacillati; phylum Actinomycetota; class Actinomycetes; order Kitasatosporales; family Streptomycetaceae; genus Kitasatospora; species Kitasatospora sp. NPDC097605. The sequence goes on from NZ_JBEOSF010000048.1 coordinate 7,928, forward strand.
AGGTGACACAACAGGGACCGCTCGTCGATCTCCCTGCCGGTCAGTTCCGCCAAGGTGTCCGGCCGGTCGGCCGCCAGGGTGATGCCGTCGACCGTGGCGTAGAACACCTCGCGGACGCCGGAGAGGGAGCCCTGCGCACGGACCAGACCGGCGATGGACGCGACCGCGTGGTAGCTGCCCGGTACCGATCCGAGCAGCGGGTCGAGGTCTGCCACGTCCCGCACGCGGTCGAGGCGCCGGCCGAGGTCCGCGGCCTCCGCCGTCGTACAGCCGAGCAGGGCGAGACGGCGGCCTCCGTGGGACACCGTCAGGATCTCCTCGTCCTTAAAGGAGCCCACGATCCACGGGCGGCCCGAGGCATGGGCGAGGACCCGCTGGCCGGGGTCGCCTCGCAGGATCGGGTCGGCGAGAGCAGTACTCAGCGGGTGGTCGGGAAGTACCAGGAACCGCACCGGGCCTCCACTGGGTCGTCCGCGCACTGGTGGGGGACGTCACGGAAGTGCCGGGTGGTCGTTCCACCACCCGGCACCACTGGCACCCGCGGCGGTCACCGACGGCGACCGGCGGCAGGCTTCACACGGGGTGTCAGCAGTTGAGGAACCAGCACTGGTTGAGGTCGTCCCAGCCCCAGGTTCCCCGGCTGAGCGTGAGCTCCGTGAAGTCGCCGACCTCCACCAGCACGGCCGGCTCGTAGATCCGCTCGTCGTTCATGTTCCTGCACCTTCTCTCGTGTCGGTTGCGAGTGGTGCCTCCCGGTGCACCGCACTTCCGGGGACGGCGTGTTCACGCTAGATGTCCCGGAGTCCCGGGCGCCTGAGCGATCCATCCCGACAAGTCCCGCACCCGTCCTGGGACATGGACAGCCATGCGCGGAAGCCATCAGCATGAGGAACGGTTCCCACAGGTGGCTTCGGTGCACGACGACGTAGGCGGGAAAGGTTGATGCCCTGTGCAGTCCAGCTGCGACGGTCGGTACAGCAGGAGGCGTCTGCTGCGCGGTGGCCTCGGGCTCATCGGTGCCGCCGGACTCGGCGTGTACGCCGGGAGCGGGTACGCCCGGGCCGCGAGCGCCGGCCCCGACGAGCCGGGACTCCCCCCGGTCCCCGGGATGCTCGGAGATCGCGTGGCCAACGAGTTCTGGTACGAGTTCGACGAGGCGACGTACTTTCAGCAGACCCCGCAACTGAAGGAGGCGTACGCGGCACTGGCCGAGCACGTGGGCGGGAACCCGCTGACCGGCGTGCGCGACCTCTGGGTGGAGACCGCTGCCGGGTCCGGGTACCCGGAGAGCTTCGCGGCGTCACTGCGCCCGGTCTGGGCAGCGCTGGAGGTGGTGTCGCGAACGCAGGTGGACGCGTTCCACCGGTTCTACGCCGGCGACCCCGGGGGAACCCTCGCAACGATGTCCTACTTCGCCCAGGGCGTGCTGTTCGACCCGCGCAGGGCTCCGGTGCAATCGGAAGTGCACACCATGGACGGCGACCCGCCCCTCGCCTATCACACCTGGCACGCCTACCAGTACGCGAGCGTACTGTTGGGCATCGACCGCCGCTTCTGGGCCGCGATGATTCCCGTCAACGGCTTCGCCTGGGCGCTGCAGTCGATCGCGAAGCCCCACACCCGGACGGTGAATCCCCCGCAGCCGGCGACCATGGTCCGACGGGTGGCCACGGCCTGGCTGCCCCTGGGGGTACGTCAGGTCGACGCATCTCTGCTGGCGTACCACCACGCGGCGCGCCGTTCCTCCTGATCGCCTTGCTCCGTGCCCCTCCCGGCGGGCCGACCCGGCGGGCGGGCACGAGAACGACGGAACGTCCGGGCGACGCCGTGATTCGACTCAGGCTCCCATTCCCGCTTTTCTCGCCCGGTCGGCCGCCATCGCCCGGTCACGCACCTGGAGCTTGGCGAGAATGTGGGTCACATGGTTGCGGACGGTTTTTTCGGCAACGTAGAGCGCCCGAGCGATCGCCCGGTTTCCGTGCCCTCTGGCGAGAAGGTCGAGGACTTCCGCCTCCCGAGTGGTCAGCTGAGGAAAGGCGGAAGCTCCGGGACAGTGGTGAACGGTCGAGAATAGAGTTCTCATGCGTGCCGCAAGGGGAGGGCCGAAGGCTGCTCCCCCGCCCGCCACAAGGCGGATAGCGGGCATCAATTCCTCCCAGGGCTCGGTCTTCGCCATGAGTCCGTGTGCGCCGGCACTCATCGCACGGACCACAGCCTCGTCCGACTCCTCCGCCGAGACGACAAGGACGCGACTGGGGCGGCACGGTGAAGCTTTGTCGATCTCCTGGATGAATTCCGTTTCCGAGATCTCCGAGGGCGACAGGTCCACCAGGATCACATCAGGAGTCGGGCCGGTTCCCCTCCGGATCTGACGCAACGCCTCCTCCCCCGTCGCCGCCTCCCCGACCAACTCCATGTCGTGCGCTTCCTCCAGCCCGATCCGCACCCCGGCCCGAAACAAAGGGTGTTCATCCACCAGAAACACCCCGATACTCGACGCGCGCTCGGCGGCAGGTGGCATCCGTGTGCGCGGTGGCATTCCGCCACTCGGTAAGCTGCGAGTGCCCGAGAGCTGCCAGCCGTATGTACGATCCGTTGGTCCGCTCATTACCTGATGATAAGTCACTGTTTCATGCGTCGAGCCATTGTTTTCGGACAGAGGACGACGCTTGCGGGGGGTGTGGTTGGGGCACGCGGTGGTTTGTGTGCCCCGGCTGCTATGGCAGGTATGGGGCGACGGTCGACAAACTGGTCCGAGGTGAGGACGGTGATGCCGAGCGTTTCGGCTTTCGTCCGCTTCGAGCCCGCCTTCTCCAGGCCGCCAGCAGGGTGGTCCGCGAGGAGGCCTTGCCGCCGGCGCGCCCGACGAGTTCGGGTGTCCAGCTCTTCGGTCGTCACAACCCGATGCCGGACACCCTTCCTGCATACCGAAGCAGAACCGGCAAGCCCAGCCCACTTCGGAACCACTCGGCTAGGGCCGCGTCCTGTGGATCGTGCCGGGCGGCGGGGACAGCAGGGTGAGCAGGAGGCCGGCGGCGGCCAGGAGCGCCGCGGTGAGCAGGACGGCGTGGTTGCCGGCCCGGTCGACCACCAGGCCGCCGGCGAGGGAGCCGGGGGCGATGCCCGCGTTGAAGACGCCCGCCCAGACGGCGGCCGAGGCCTCGGTCAGGGCCAGGGCGGCCGTGCGTACCCAGGCCTGGGTGGCGACCGACACCCCGCCGTACGAGACGCCCCAGACGGCCAGCACCAGGAGCACCGTGACCACGCCGCCGGTGGCGTGCGGGAGCAGCACGGCGGCCAGGGCGACCCCGGCGAGGGCCGCGGTGACGGCGGCCTTCGGGTGGCGCCCGGAGAGCGGGCCGAGGGTGAAGTTCCCGGCGACCCCCGCCCCCCGTAGACCAGCAGGCAGCCGGCGATCACGCCGCTGCTGAGGCCGGCGTCGGCTTCGAGGACGGGCCGGACGTAGGTGAAGCCGGCGAAGTGGCCGAGCACGACGAGGGCGGTGACGGCGATTCCCACGGCCACGCCGCGGTGGCGCAGGGCGGTGGCCGGCCCGCCCGGCCGGTCGCCCGCGGGCGCCGGCGGTGCGGGCAGCGCGGGCAGGACGGTGGCGAGGACCGCGGCGCAGACGGCGCCGAGGGCGGCGAGCGTCCAGAAGGCGAAGCGCCAGTCGAGCAGCGCGGCCAGGTACGTCCCCAGCGGGACGCCGAGCACGGAGGCGATGGAGACGCCGGAGAAGACCAGCGTCATGGCGAGGGCGATCCGCGGGCCGTCGGCGAGGCGCGGGCCGAGGCCGGTGACCAGGCCCCAGACCACGCCCATCGCCGCGCCGAGCAGGATCCGGGCGACGGCGAGCACGGTGAAGTCCGGGGCCAGGGCGGAGAGGGCGTTCGCCAGGGCGAGCAGCACCATGAATGCCACCAGGACGGCCCGGCGGTCACGCCGGCCGACGAGCCTCGGGGTGAGGGGGGCGAGAGCGGCGGCGATCAGGCCGGTGATGGTGAGGGAGAGTCCGGTGACCCCGTCGCTGACCCCGAGGCCGTGCGACATCTCGGTGAGCAGCCCGACCGGCATCATCTCGGAGGACACCACGGTGAAGGTGGCGGGCGCGACGGCGAGGACCGGCGCCCAGCGCGGCGCGGTGGCGGGCGGGGCGGGCGGTGGTGCGAGGGTTTCCGGGTTCGTCATGCGGTCAGCCCATCAGCCGGCGGAAGGGCCGAACAAGATCGATCACCTCATCGATCGATGAGCCCGGCTCATCGATCGATCCTGCGGAGGCCTCGGGGCCGCGGGCACGCGTCGGGGCCTGTCGCGTGTCGCCCGCCGCCGGGCGCCGGGTACCGTGACGTGCGGCATCGTCAGGTGCCCGGCGGGTGATCGACGGAGAGGCGGAGAGCGGATGACCCTGGAGGAAGGCCGTCGCGTCAGGCTGGCCGAGGACCTCGCGATCGGCGGGGCTCTCGCCGGGGAGCCCGGGGCGGTCGTCGGATTCCTCTCGCTGGGAGCCGGGATCGAGGGCACCGTCGAACGGGTGAACGGCGAGCTCCCCGACAGCCAGGAGGTCCGCGAGTACCAGCGGCTCAAGGCGCTCCTCGACGACTACGGGCACACCATGCCGGAGGCGAGTCGCGAGCGGCTGGCGGCGGAGATCGCCGAGCTGGAGCCGCACTGGGCCGCCCACCGGGGGCGGGGCCGGCGGGTGACCGTACGGGTCCGCTGGGACAACGGCTTCGTCCTCGACGAGGCGCACCAGGACGTCCTCGCCCTGCTGTGACGGAGCCGTCGCCGCCCCCGGCTCAGGCCGGGCTCAGGGCTGCTGGTCCGCGGTGGACGCGGAGGCGGCCGCGTCCGCGACGGTGGCCCGGTACAGGCCCAGCCTCGGCTTGACGACCTTCGCGCCGGCGCCGAGCGGGAAGTTGCGGGTCTCCGCGGCGGGCATGTGGTCGCCGTCGGCCAGCACGTTGAGCTCGTCGATGCCGGGCGCGGTGCCGGTGCTCGCGCCGCCCGGGTTGAGGTCGATCACCGCGTAGGCCGCCTTGCCGGCGCCGAGCGGGTAGGCCGGAGCGCCGCCCAGCCCGCCGGGGACCAGCGGCTTGACGTCCTTGGCGCGGTCGGCGGAGTGCGAGTCGCCCAGGCCGACCAGCGGGTGGTAGCTCAGGCCGCAGGCGTGCGGGCCCTGGTTGCGCACCTCGATCACCCGCTGGCTCGGCGCCTCGGGGCGGGCGGTCACCCGGACCGTCAGGTCCTTGCTCTCGCACGGGTGGGTGTAGGCGTAGGCGTCGCCGTCGGCTCCGCCCGAGGTGCCCGCCGCGGTCGGCTTGGCGGAGGCCGGGGCCGGTGCGGCCGGCGGGGCGGTGGTCTGGGGAGCCGCCGGTGCCGCCGGTGCCGCTGGGGCGGCCGGGGCGCCGGTGTCGGGGGCGGCGGGCTTCGGGTCGGAGGCCGAGGTCTGCTTGGCCGGCTGCGGCCCGTCGGACAACCCGTCCGGCCCGCAGGCGGTCAGGGCGAGGGCGGCACCGGCGAGCACGGCCGGGACGAAGAGGGCACGGCGAATGGACATGGCGGATCCCTGGAGGAGCGAAAGGACGTGAGGGGCCGGCGGTCGGCGCCGCAGCCGGCGCCCCGCCGAGCAGCACTCTGGCCCGCCGCCCGTCCCACCCGCCAGCCCTTCCCGCCGATCCGGCACGCTGGAACGATTTCACCCCCTCTGACCTGCGGATTCGTGAGCGCCTGGAACGGCCGGGCGGAACGTTCCGGGGCAGGAGTCGGACGTCGTCGCGGTCAGGCCGGGGCCGCACCGGCCGGCGAAGGCGCGGTGTAGCGGCGGAGGACCATGAGCGAGTCCTCCGGGGCCGCGACCATGGCGAAGGGGAACCGGTCGAGCTCCAGGCAGAGGGCGACGTCGTCGGGATGGACTCCCTGCCGCACGCCCTCCGCCAGCTCGGCGGCGGCGCGGGACTCGCGGGCGCGGCGGAGGAAATCGGCCGGGTCCGTCTCGGCCCCGCCGGCCCTCCGGGCGATGTACTGGGCGCACGCCAGGTCCTCCTCGGCGCGCCCGTCCTCGCCGGTGACCACGAAGGTGACGCTGTCGCAGCCGCCCGTCCGCAGGAGCCGGGCCGTGGCCTCCGCCACCACGAAGCCCGCGCAGAGCACCAGCGACGCGTCCTTCACCGCGAGGGCGCCGACCGTCCCCGCCGTGGTCTTCTGGACGACGGTCCGCCCTCCGAGGTCGACGGACCGCAGCAGGCCCGGCGAGTTGACGGCGTCGAACCCGGGCGCGGGCGGACCGTCCTTGAGCGCCACCCAGTCCGGGTGGCGGCCCTTGAGCGCCAGGGCCTCGTCCAGCGATGCGGCGAGAACGATCTTCTCCGCTCCCCGGGCGAAGGCCCACGCGGCCACCGTGCAGGCCCGCATCACATCGACGACGACCGCCACGGAGGGGACTTCGGCCAAGGAGGCGATGCTGAGGAATCGAGTGTCCATCCGGTCATGTTCACCCGCACCCGGCCCGAGGCGGCCGGACAGTGACACGCCTCACGTCCGGCTGTTCAAGTCCCACCGGACCGACCGGCGACGATCAGCCACGCGGCGCGGGGGAAGAGGGGGCCTGGTCCTGGAGGACCTGGCCGGGGCAGCGGGCCGGGTGCTCGGCGGTCGGGGGCTTTTCCGGTCGCCCGGACGGCGCAGTACGCTGGACGACCGGCGAATTTCCGGACGGGAGGCGAACGTGACGACGACTCGGCCCAACCGTGAACTGCAGACCATGGGTGACCTGTTCGCACCGCCGGGCGACCCGGGGCCGCCCGAGGTCCGGGCCCGGGCGCGGCGGGCGGTGGCGGCGCGGGCGCGGGACGCCGAGGACTGCCGGCTGCTGCTGGACGCCCTGGGCCTGCTCGAACGCGCGACGCCCGCCGAGGGCTCCGGGCCGTAGCGGGCGCCCCGCGCGCCGTATCGTCGGTGGCATGAGCCGAGGACTGCAGCTGGCCGTCTACCTGCTGGCGTTCGACACCCGGGCGCAGTGCCTGCAGGACCGCACCCGGGCCGGGTTCCTGGTGCGCGCCGCCGCGCTGGCCGAGCTCGCCCACCGGGACGCGCTCGCCGAGGACGGGCAGGGCCGGGTGCGGGTGCTCGACCCGGAGACCACCGGGGACGGGGTGCTGGACGCGCTGCTCGCCGAGGTGGGCGGGGCGCCGCGCACCTGGAAGGCGTGGATCAGGCGCGGCCGCGAGGACACCCTGGAGGCCGTCGAGGAACGGCTGGCGGCACTCGGCGTGGTGACGATGCCGGACCGCGATCCCTACGGGGCGGTGGTGCCGCGACGAGCGGTGGCGGTCCGCGACCCGCGCGAGGCGCTGGACCTGCAGCGGCGGGTGGCGGAGCTGGTGCGCGGCGACGCCCCGCTCGCCGGGGCGCCGTTCGCCGATGTGGTGCTCGCGGTCCTGGCCGCCCACGGGCATCTGCGGCTGGTGCTCTCCCGGCACGACCGCCGGGCGCGGGCCGAGCGGATCACCGCGCTCACCGGCCACCTCGCCGAACGGCTGGCCGGCCAGGCCCCGGGCCTGGTGCGGGCGGTGTCCGGGCTCAACCTGACCATGGTCGCCGCCCAGGGCGGGATGGGCGGCGGCTGAGCGCGTCCGCCGGGGGCGCTCCCGCCGGGGCGCACGGGTGCGCCCCGGCCGCAGCGTCCGGTGGGTCAGCGCTGGCAGAACAGGGTCGCCCGCGCGGAGAACCAGCCGCCGCCGGTCGACCTGAGGTCGACGGCGAGGACGTAGCACTGGCTGCGCTGCCAGCCGGCCCCCTGCGCGTAGAGGTAGGCCAGGTTGACCGCGCCGGTGCTGGCCGTCTCCGTCGAGCCGCCGGCGCTGCTGGCGGTGAACTGCGCCGTCTCCTTCACCTCGACGCCCCCGCCCGAGCGGACGCCGGCGACGCCGCCGGCACCGGCCGGGGCGGCCTGGGCGGAGGTGGCGGCTCCGAGGAGGCCGGCCGTAGCGGCGAGGGCCGCGGCGGCGACGCGCAGGCGGAGCGTGGTCGTACGGGTCATGGGAACTCCTCGATCGCGGGTTTCGAGCGTGGGGCCGGGTTCGACCGGCGGATTCAGCATCGGCGCGCGCGACCCGCCGCGGCAAAGCCCTTCGAGCACCCTCGAATCCGGGCGGCTCCTCGGCAAGCGGCGTCACACCCGACCGGCCTGTCCGGTCGTACCGGATGACCGGCGCCCACCGGAACCCCGGGCGAAAGGCCGACCACCGTGCCCAGCGACGCGCCCCCGGACCGCCGGCAGGTCTGGCTGCCCGCCGAGTTCACCCACCTCGCCGGCCTGCCGGACTCCCTGCGCTACGCCCACTGGGACGGGCGCTCGCCGTTCCCCTCGGACCCGGGCGTCGCGGAGTTCTGCGTCCCGCCGCTGGTCCAGGACGTCGGCGTCATCGGCCGGCCGCTGGAGCGGATGACGGGCTGCGGGCCGTCCAGGCGCTCAGCTCGGGAACCGACGGGCTGGGGGCGCGGCCGCGCCGGCTGCCGGGGCCGGTAACCCTGTGCAACGCCCGGGGCGTACACGCCCGCAGCACCGCCGAACTGGCGCTGACGCTCGTCCTCGCCTCGCTGCGACGGATACCCGCGTCCTGCCCGCGCCCAGCGCGCCGGGGCCTGGCGGCCGGAGGTGACGCCGGCGCGGCGGCGGCGGTGGCCGCGGCCGCGCGCTCCGTCCCCGTGGGCCGGACGGGTCGGGCGGCGGAGGTGGCCGCGCTGGTGGCGTACCCGGTGGGCGAGGACGGCGGGTACGTCACCGGCGCCACCTTCGACATCAACGGCGGCGCGCACATGCGCTGAGCGCGCTCCCGCGCGCCCCGCCCGCGCCTCACCAAGGGGCGGGATCACGGCCCGCCGGGCTTCGGGGCGCTGTCCGCTGGGCAGCCTCCCCGGCGGACGTACGGTCGCGAGGAGGAGGAGGACGGGATGAGCCAGGACGACAGCGTGGGGACCGGGGCCGGCGGCGGGGAGGACGGTCTGCGGCGGTCCGCCGCCTTCCTGATCGACGAGGCCCTCGGCTTCCTCTTCCCCGCCGCGCTGCGGGCCGCCGCCGACGTCGGGGTGGCCGACCACCTGGCGAACGGCCCCGCCGCGCCCGCCGACCTCGCCGCCGCGACCGGTACCGACGCCCGCAACCTGCACCGGGTGCTGCGGCTGCTCGCCACCCGGGGCGTGGTGACGGAGGACGAGCAGGGCCGGTTCGCGCTGACCGGGGCCGGACAGGCACTGCGCGGCGACGTCCCGTTCTCCGTGCGGACCGCCGTCCAGATGCTCACCGACCGCACCATGTGGCGGCCGGCCGGGGAGCTGACGCACTGTCTGACCGAGGGCACCACCGCGTTCGAGAACATCTTCGGCATGCCGTTCTTCGACCACTTCGCCAAGGACGAACGGACCGCCGCCGTCTTCCACGTCGGCATGGCGGCGATGTCCGACCAGGAGAACGCGCCGATCGCGGCCGCCTACGACTTCCCCGAGGACGGCACGGTGGTGGACATCGGCGGCGGCCACGGCGGCCTGCTGCTGGAGGTGCTGCTGCGCAACCCCGGTCTGCGGGGCGTGCTCTACGACCGCTCCCACGTCCTCGCCGGGAACCGCCTGGCCGCGCACCCCGGGATCACGGGCCGCTGGACGCCGCAGGAGGGCGACTTCTTCGCCGCCGTCCCGGCCGGCGACATCCACCTGCTCAAGCGGATCACCCATGACTGGGACGACGAGGACTGCGTGACCCTGCTCGGCCACTGCCGCCGCGCGCTGCACCCGGGCGGCCGGGTCCTGGTCGTGGACGCCGTGGTCCCGCCGGGTGACACGCCGCACCAGTCCAAGGCCCTGGACCTGATGATGATGGGCTCCCTCACCGGCCGCGAGCGCACCGAGGCCGACTTCGCCGAACTCTTCGCCCGGGCCGGTCTGCGGCTGTCCCGGGTGGTCCCCACGCCGACCGTCCTCTCGGTGGTCGAGGCGGTCGCGGAGTAGGCCCCCTCTTTTCCGCTCAGTCCGCCGGCCGCCGGACCGCTTCGATGAAGGCGGCCGTGGAGGGGCCGGGCAGCGGGCGGGCGTGGCGGCGCGCGAGCCGGTCCAGGGTGGTGAGTTCGGTGGCCCAGCCGTGGCCGTCCAGCCAGTCCCGGGTGCCGGGGCCGAGGCCGCCGCGCCACAGGTCGGTGACATGGGCGAGCGACGGGTCGTGCGGGGTGGCGGTGACGTCCCGGCCCTGTTCCAGCAGCAGCCGGCTGCCGGGGGCGGCCAGGGCGGCGACGGCCGTCAGCAGGGCGGCCGCCTCCTCGGGCGCCAGGTAGACCAGCAGCCCCTCGGCCAGCCAGGCCGAGGGGCGCGCCGGGTCGAAGCCGGCGTCGACCAGGCGGGCGGGCCAGTGCGGCTCCAGCAGGTCGGCGGGCAGCACGGTGCGCCGGGCCCTCGGCACGGCGCCCAGGGCGTCGAGCACCTGCTCCTTGAAGGCGAGCACCGGGCCCAGGTCGAGTTCGAACACCCGGGTGCCGGCCGGCCAGTCCAGCCGGTGGGCGCGGGTGTCGAGGCCCGCCGCGAGCAGCACCACCTGGTCGGCGCCGGCGGCGAGCAGGCGGTCGTCGTAGAAGCGGGTGCGCAGGACGCCGTGCGCGACCAGCGCCTTGGCGAGGCCGCTGCGCGGACCGGCGGCGGGCAGCGGCAGCTCGGCGGCGGTGGCGAACGCGGCGGCGTACGGGTCGTCGAAGAGCGGGTCGGGGCGGGAGCTCTCGTAGGCCCGGACCAGGGCGACGGACAGGGCGGTGCGGGACACCGGGCGCAACGATTCGGAGGTCGGGGCGGACGGCGAGTCGGAGGTCGAGCCGGAGGTCGTCATGGCCGGCAATCTACATCGCTGCCGATGCATCTGTGAAGATGTATTCTGTCGCCATGGACGGCGTGCAACTCCTCAGGCTGGGCAAGCGGTTGACCGAACTCGGCCGCGAGATGATCATCGACCCGGCCTCCGAGCACCTCACCCCCGGCGAGATCGCCGTGGTCGCCGACGTGTACCGCCATCCGCAGACCTCGGTCCGGGACATCCAGGTCCGGACCGGGTTCGCGCAGAGCCATGTCTCGGTGTCCGTCGCCCGGCTGCGCGAGCGCGGTCTGCTGGACGCCGCCGCCGACCCGCGCGACGGGCGGCGCACCCTGCTGACGGTCTCCGAGGTCGCCCGGCGCGCCATCCGCGAGCACGTCGCCCGGCCCGCCGAGCCACTGATCGCGAAGGCGGTGCCGGACCCGGAGCGGGCCCGCCGCGTCACCGAGCTGCTCGACGAACTCGCCGGCCTCCTGCTGCCCTGACGCCCCGCGCGGTGGACGCGGGGCGCCGGGCCGAACAGCCGGTGTCAGCAGGCCTTCCAGGAGGAGGTCCGGTCGTGGAAGCCGCTCACCCCCAGGTCTCCGAGCTGCTGCCCGGCGTCCAGCCGGATGTACTGGCCCGGGAAGCCGTTGTGCTCCCGGAAGCACGGCCGGGAGCCGCTCGCGTTGATGCGCCGCCGCCGCGGTCGCGAACACGGCCGGGCTCCTGGTGAAACGGGCGTGCGCGGGTCCTCCTGCGGTCACGGGCCGGGGCGATCCGCTCCGACGTTCACCGGACGACCGGACAGCGCCCTCGGGTGTGACATCCCGCCGGACGGGCCGTCAGCCGAGCTCCTCCGCCAGTCCGACGATGATGCCCTCGGGGCCGCGGACGTAGCAGAGCCGGTAGACGTCCTCGAACCGCACGATCTCGCCGACGAGTTCGGCGCCGTGGGCGAGCAGGCGGACGACCACGTCGTCGATGTCGTCGACGGCGAACATGACGCGCCGGATGCCCAGCGTGTGGGGCGGCGCCGGCCTCGGCTCGGGCCTGACCGGCTCCGGCGAGTGGAACATCGCCAGCTCGATCCGGCCGTGGCCGTCCGGGGTGCGCAGCATGGCGACCTCCTGCCGGACGCCCTCCAGCCCGATGATGCGCTCCACCCAGCGCCCTTCGACCGGTGACCGGCCCTCCAGGTCCAGGCCGAGTTCGGTGAAGAAGGCGACGGCGGCGTCCAGGTCCTCGACAACGATGAGGACGTTGTCCATCCGGCGGATCGTCATGGCGGGGCCTCCTCGGTGTGGTCGGCCGCGGTGGCCGGCCCTCGACATCCTCCGCCGTTTCGTCCGGGAGCGCCGTCGCACGGGGTGGTGCGCGCACACGCGTCACCCGGCTGCCGTGGGCGGCGGCCGGGTGACGCGTGTGCGGGCGGGTCGATCCTCGGTGGGTCGATCCTCGGTGGGTCGCCCCTCTGTGGGTCAGTCCTCGGTGGGTCAGTCCTCGGTCGGGCGACGGCGGCGGGAGACCGCCACGAGCGCGGCACCGGCGGCGACGGCCGCGGCGGCGCCGCCGGCCTCCCAGCCGAGGCCCTCGGAGCCCGTGGCGGCGAGCTGGCCGGGACGGGCCGCGGTGTCGGCGGCGGTGTGGGTGGTGCCGGTGCCGCCGCCGGTCGTGGTGCGGGCCGCGGCCTGGACCACCGGGGCCTGGGCGGCCGGGACGGCCGGGGTGGTCGCGGCGGCCTGCGGCGCCGGGGTGGCCGACGGCTGCTCGGCCGGCCGGGCGGTGGGCCGGGTGGTCGGCAGCGTGGCGGGCTGCGCGGCGGCCTCGTCCTCGGCGCGGGCCTCGGACCAGCCGTGCTCCAGGAAGGCCAGCACGGCCTGGTCGGTGCCTTCCAGGGCGGCGAGCGCGGCCTTCCGGACGGCCGGTCCGCCGCTCTCGGCGATCTGCGACACCTTCACCCGCTTGTCGCTCATCCGCACCGACGCCAGCTCGGACTCCAGGAAGCGGCGCAGCCCGGCCGCGTCGCCCTCGAGCGCCTGCTGGGCGGCCCTGCGGGTGTGCGGGCCGGTCTGCGGGTCGGCGACGATGACCTCGATCTCGGCGCGGTCGTCCTCGGCGCGGGCCGCGTACTGGCCCTCCTTGAGGAACTTCACGACGTCCGCGTAGGTGCCGGAGAGCGCGGCGGACGCGGCCCTCTTCACGGCCGGGCCGCCCTGGGAGAGGATCCGGGTGACCGCGACGCGGTCGTCGTCGGCCTGCTGCTTGGGGAGCTCCACCTCCAGGAAGTGCCGCAGCGCGGCGGGGGTGCCGACGGCCAGGGCCGCCTGGCCGGTCTCCCGCACGCCCCGGCCGGTCTGCGGGTCGGCGAGGATGCGCTCGATCTCGGCGCGGTCGTCCTCGGCGCGGGCCGCGTACTGGCCCTCCTTGAGGAAGGCGACGAGGTCGGCGTAGGAGCCGCGCAGCGCCTTCTGCGCGGCCGCCTTCACGGCCGGACCGCCGACGGCCAGGATCTGGGCGGCCTTGACGCGGTCGTCGGTCCGCCGGGCGTCCTGGAGACCGACCTCCAGGAAGTGCCGCAGGTCGGCGGCCGTTCCGGCGGCGAGCGCCCGCTCGGCGGCCTCCCGCACGGAGACGCCGCTCTCCTTGTCCGCCAGGATCCGCTGGATCTCGGCGCGGTCGAGGTCCTCCTGGGTCGTGCCGCCCTCGGAGCCGGTGTCGGGGCCGGAGACTCCGACGGGCTGCGGGGCGTCGGCGGCCACGGCCGACGACGGGAAGAGGACGGCGGGGGCGAGGACCGCGGCCGCGACGACGGCGGACACCCGGGGAAGCTTCATCCGGCAGGACCTGCTCTGTGCGGAGAGTATGTGAACGCACGAAGCATAGAGCGTCCTGACTGATCAGCACACCATCTATTTTTCAATGGCCCGAGGTCCGCCGAAGGCGGGCTGTCGCGGGGTCAGGCGGCCTTGAGGAGGTACATCGTGGCCTTGTCGCTCGGGCTGGTGCCGTAGCTGCAGTCGTGGCTCTGGGTGGTGCTGGAGGAGCTCCAGCCCCTTGGCACCGAGCACGCCCACAGGCCGACGACCGGGGTGCGCAGCCGGTAGGCGGGGTTGGTGCTGCCCGGGGCGAGGCTGCACTGGGAGATGTTGGTGACGCGGTCGTAGGTGAAGCCGCTCGCCGTGACGCACGAGGTGACCAGGTCCCCCGGCACCCGCAGCCGGTAGGAGTCCGACGAACTTCCCGGCGCCATGCTGCAGTTGGTGGTCATCGTGGTGGCGTCGTAGACGAAGCCGGACGCCCGGACGCAGGAGACCAGACCGTCGACCGGGGTGCGCAGGTGGTAGCGGGGCGTGGTGCCGCAGGCCGAGGAGGCGGTGATCTGGTCGTAGACGTAGCCGGCCGGCACGGAACAGGACCAGGTGTTGTCCAGGCCGGTGACGGAGGCGGAGGCCTGCGGGGCGCCGGCGAGCACCGGCACCAGGGCGGCGGCCGCCGCCAGCACGGCACCTGCGGCGGCGCGGGCGGCGCGGGCAGCGCGGGCGGAACGGACACGGGCGGTGAAGCGGGAAACGGTCATCGCGTGACTCCTCCGGGTCGGCGGCGCACCATGGCGCCCGGAGGTTCTTCTACCAGCCGCGCCGCGGGCCGCGGGGACTCCTCCGGCCCGACCGGTGTGCTCCGTCCACCGCTCGTCCAGTCGGCGCCTACGCCGGGCCCGTCGCGGCCCGCCCGCCCGGTGCGGCGGGCAGACTGGAGCCGTGAGCCGAGGTGACGAGGAGCGGCCGCCGGTGCCCGCCGAGCTGCGCGGGTACCTGGCGGAGGTGGTCCGCCGGGTGCGGGCGGTCTGCGGGGCGCGGACGGTGAGCGTGGTGGCGGTCGGGTCGGTGGCGCTCGGGGACTACCGGCACGGCCGCAGCGACGTGGACGTGACGGTGGTCGTCGAACCGGGCCTGCCGGCGGCGGCGCTGCGGCGGCTGGCCGAGGAGCTCGCCCACCGGCGGCTGCCGTGTCCGGCCGCCGGGCTGGAACTGGTGGTGTACGGCGCGGACTTCGCCGGGCGGCCCTCGGGCGCCGCGGGGTACCTGCTGAACCTCAACACCGGGCCGCTGCTGACCGAGCGGGCGGACCTCGACACCGCCGGGACGGCGGCGTTCTGGTTCGTCGTCGACCGCTCGATCGCCCACCGGTCCGGGATCACCCTGTGGGGCGCGCCGGCGCGGCGGGTGATCGCGGAGCCCGCGCCCGCCGACCTGTTCGCCGCGCTGCGCGCCGGTGTGCGCGAACACGCCGACGGGCCCGGTCATCTGGCGGACAACCGGGTGCTCAACGGCTGCCGGGCGGTGGTCTTCTGCCGCACGGGCCGGTGGGTGGCCAAGCGGGCGGCCGCGCGGGAGACCGCCGCCGCCGAGCCCGGGTTCCGGCCGCTGCTGGAGGCCGCGGTGCGCGGTTTCGAGCGGCCGCGGTCGGCGGCGGCGCCGCTGCCGGCGGCCGAGGTGCGGGCGTTCCTGGCCTGGGCGGGCGAGCGGGTCGAGGAGGCGGCCGCCGCCGGAGGGTGACCCGGCGGCGGCCGACCGCTCAGAGCTGGCGCGTACAGCCGTTGCGGGTACAGAACTCCTGGGCCAGCAAAGCGCCGGCCTCGTCGTTCATCCAGATGTAGACCCGCTGGACGCCGCCCGCCACCGCGATCCGCAGCGACGCGCCGAGGGGCTGGTTCGCCTCCCCGGCGTACGCCCAGTCGCTGCAGACGACGCCGGTCTGCGCGCCGCCGTTGACACCCTGGACGCAGACCTGGCGGGCGCCGCTGGCCGCGTGGACGGCGCCGGACACGGTGGCGGTGTACCCGTCGGTGAAGTGGATCGTTCCCGAGGTCGTGCTGTTGCCGTAGGCCATGCCGAAGGACATGTTCACGTCGTTCACGGTGGCCTGCGCCGGTGCGGCGAATCCGACGACCGCGAACGCGGCCGCGGCCATCGCCATCAGGGGCTTGCGCATGACTCTTCCTCTCCTCGAACGAGCACGGGGCGAACAGGGGGTTTCGGCACGACATCCTCCCGGGTGCGGATGAACGCCCCATGACGTGTCCATGGGGAAGGCTCGGAGAACCCGTGCCCGCGGGCCGGTCAGCCGGCGGCGAGCAGCTCGTCGAGGCTCACCAGGCGGTAGCCGCGGGCACGCAGGCCGGTGATGACGGCGGGCAGCGCGGCGACGGTCTGGGAGCGGTCGTCGCCGCCGTCGTGCATGAGGATCACCGAGCCGGGGCGGACCTGGCCCAGGACGCGCTCGGCGATGACCTCCGGGCCGGGGCGCGACCAGTCCTTGGCGTCGACGTCCCAGAGCACCGTGATGAGGCCCGACTCGTCGACGGCGCGCAGGAGTTCCGGGCTGCGGCCGCCGTACGGGGGACGCAGCCAGCGGACCGGGCGGTCGTCACCGCAGGCCTCGGCGATGGCGTCGCGGGTGTGACCGAGCTGCCGGGCGAGTCCGGCCGGCCCGAGGTCCGGCAGGTAGGCGTGGGACCAGGAGTGGTTGCCGAGGGTCTGGCCCGCGTCGGCGATCCGGCGCACCACGTCGGGGTGGGCCAGCGCCTGCAGTCCGATGCAGAAGAACGCCGCCGGGGCGTCGTGGCGGCGCAGCACCTCCAGCACCCGCGGGGTGAACTCCGGGTCCGGACCGTCGTCGAAGGTCAGCGCCACCAGCGGCGCGGTGCCGGTGCCGCCCGTCACCAGCCGGCCGCCGAGCGCGAGCCGGCGCTCCACCGGAGCACTGGCCCGGTCCGCCGCCGCGATCTCCTCCTCGCGGCCGCTCATCGTCCACCCCGCCGGGGGCAGGGCGGTCAGGCTCCCGGGACGGGAGCGGCCGAGCTCGGCGAGCACCTCCGCCGGGGCTCCGCCGTCCACCGGGACCGGCGGGTCCGCGCGGAGCACCGGGATCCCGGCGGCCCCGAGGGGCGCGTCCAGGAGGCCGTTGGCGCTGTCGACGACCGCGGTCAGGCCGCCGGGCGTCCGGGCCGCCAGGTCGGCCAGCCGCGCCACCGGCCGTTCCACGCCGCAGCGTTCGAGCACCTCGACCGCACCGCCCGGCAGGGCGATCCGGTAGCCCTCACGTGTCACACCCACACCCGCGAACCGCACCGTGCTGCCCCTCTCCTGGACGACTCCGCTGGAAGCTTCCAGGATGATCGGAACGAACGGAATGGCCTGGACGCCAAGATCTTCGCGAGCGACGGGGATTGATCCCCCGCCAGGTCGCGGCGCCGCCGGTCGGGGGCGTGCGGTGTCCCTAGAGTGGGCGCCATGACCGACCCGCGCCCCACCTCGGCCTTCCACCCCTCCAACACCGATCCCGCGGTCACCGAACGGCTGATCGCCGCGCTGGACGCGCTGGCCGCCAACCCCGGCGTGCGGCAGCTGCGTGCATGGGCGCACGACCGGCTGGCGCCGGCCGCCGGCGAGCGGGCGCTGGACGTCGGCAGCGGCACCGGCTCGGAGACGCAGGTGCTCGCCGCGGCGGTCGGGCCGGGCGGCAGCGCGCTCGGTGTCGAGCCCCATCCCGGACTGCGCGCCCTCGCCGAGCGCCGCGCCGCCGACGCCGGCAGCCGAGCCCGTTTCCTGGACGGCGACGCCCTCGCGCTGCCACTGCCCGACGCGGAGGTGGACGCCGCCCGGTGCGAGCGTGTCCTGCAGCACCTGCCGGATCCGGCGCGGGCCGTCGCCGAGATGGCCCGGGTGCTGCGGCCGGGCGGCCGGCTCACCCTGCTGGACACCGAATGGTCCACCTTCGTCGTCCACCCCGCCTCCCCCGAGGTCAGGACCGCGCTGGCCACCGTCGTCCAGGACGCCGCCGCCGCGCCGGACGCCGGGCGCCGCCTCGCCGAGTGGGAGGCCGCCGCGGGTCTGACCGTCGACGAGTTCGGCTCCGCCGTCCTGCTGCACGATCCACGCTCCGTCACCTGGCCCCTGGTGCACGGGCTCGGGACGGCCGCCGTCGAGCGGGGGCTGATCACCGAGGCACAGCGCGACCGGCTCTACGACGAGCTGGCGGCCGCCGCCGAGCGGGGCACCTTCCACCTGTCGGTGACGATGTTCGCCGTCGCCGCCCACCGGCCGCGCTGACAGCGCCCGACCGCCCCGGTGGGGGCTCCGACGGGTTTCGGGATACTGCCCGGATGACAGATGAACTGACGGTCGGACCGGAGACGGATCCGGTCGGGGGCGAGGGACCTCGGACGCTGCGGCGCGATGTGTCGGCACCGGCGCTGCTGGCGGGGCTGGTGTGCGTCGCGGTCTCGTTCTCGGGGCCGCTGGTGGTGGTGCTCGCGGCGGCCGCCGCCGGGCGGCTGGACGCGGCGCACACGGCGTCCTGGATCTGGGCGGTGGCGATCGGCAGCGGGGTCAGCGGCTTCGCGCTGAGCTGGTGGACGCGGACGCCGGTGATCACCGCCTGGTCGACGCCGGGGGCCGCGCTGCTGGTGACCAGCCTCGGCGGCTACCCCTACCGGGAGGCGGTCGGCGCGTTCCTGGTGAGCGCGGTGGCGGTGACGCTGTTCGGGGTGACCGGCTGGTTCGGCCGGCTGATCGCCGCCGTGCCGGCCGGCATCGTCAACGCGATGCTGGCGGGCATCCTGTTCTCCTTCGGCGCCGGGATCTTCGGCGCCGTGCACAGCGCGCCGCTGCTGGTGGTGGGCAGCTTCGCGGCCTTCCTGCTGGCGAAGCGGTTCGCGGCCCGGTACGCCGTGCTGGTGGCGCTGCTGGTTGGCGGCGTGCTCGCCGCGCTCTCCGTCGGGCTGCCGCTGCGGCACGGCACCGGCGGGCCGACCGTGCCGGTGCTGACGGCGCCGGCGTTCTCCTGGTCGGCCCTGGTGGGGCTGGCGCTGCCGCTCGCGATCGTCACGCTGGCCTCGCAGAACGCGCCGGGACTCGGGGTGCTGCGGGCCTTCGGCTACCCGGCGGACGACCGGCTGCTGATCGGCACCACCGGCGCGGTCTCGGTGCTGCTGGCGCCGTTCGGCTCGCCCGGGGTGAACCTGGCGGCGATCACGGCGGCGATCTGCTCGGGCCCGGAGGCCCACCCGGACCCGCGCCGCCGGTACGTGGCCGGGATGTCCTCGGGGGCGCTGTACGTGCTGGTGGGCAGCTTCGGCGGGGTGCTGGTGAGCCTGTTCACCGGCCTGCCGAAGGAACTCGTCGCGGTGATCGCCGGGGTGGCGCTGCTGGCCTCGCTGCAGGGCAGCCTGGCGGCGGCCGTCGCGGCGGAGCGCGGGCGGGACGCGGCGGTGGTGACCTTCCTGGCGAGCGCGTCGGGGATGACCCTGTTCGGGATCGGCTCGGCCTTCTGGGGCCTGCTGTTCGGGCTCGGCACCCATCTGGCGCTGGACGCGCGCCGCGGCTGAGCCGCGTCCGGGCCGCCGGACCGGGGCCCGAGCCCGTCAACTGCCGAGGATCCTCGCCTTCTGGGCGGCGAACTCCTCCTCGGTCAGGACGCCCTGCTCCTTGAGCGTCGCCAGGTCCTTGAGCTGGTCCAGCTTCTCCTCCATGGTCGGCGCGGCGGCCGGCGCGGGTGCGGGCGGTGGCGGGGGCGCGGCGGGCTCGGCGTAGTAGCCGGCCTGCTGGGCGTCCTGCTGCGCCCAGCGGCCGGCCTGCCGGCGCGAGACGCGGTTGGAGACGGCGGTGGCCGTTCCGGCGACCACGGCGGTGCGGGCGACACCGCGGAGCAGTCCGGGCATGGCTTCCTCCTGGGGGTCCGGATGGGGATGAGGGGCGGGGGTCAGCTCGCGGCGTCGAGCCCTTCGAGCGAGTCCAGGACGTCCAGGAGGTCCTGGAGCTGGACGCGGCCGCCGGCGACGATGCGGGCGTCCTCCCGGCGCAGGGCGTTGGCCAGCGGCGCCGCCCAGCGGTTCTCGTAGAGGAGGACGGCGGCGGAGTCGCCCGGCTCCAGGAGCGCGCCCGCCTCGGCGAGGTCGGACTCGCCGAAGAGGCCCGAGGAGGCGCCCTCGAAGACGGTCAGGTCGAGGCGCCCGTCGCCGGTCACGTCGGCCAGTTCGGCGCCCACCACCGTGCCGTCGGCGGCCTTGCGGACGAAGGTCAGGTCGAGGACGCGGATGATGTCGCGTTCGACCAGGTCGACGAGCAGGGGCAGTCCCTCGCCGGTGAGGTGGCTTCCGGGGAACGCGATGACCAGGTAGTCGATGGGGCCCGGCTGGTCGAGTTCGCCGGTCGTGTCGGGTTCGCTGCTCACGTCGGCTCCTGGGGGAGGAGGGCCGGCCGACGGCGTCGGCCGGGAGCCGGCCCCGGACGCACGCGTGGAGCCGACCCTCCGCGAAGCTAACCCGCCCGCCCCGCTCCGCGGCTCACCTGTTCGGGGTGATCCGGCCGGGCGCCCCACCGGAGGGCGCGGCTCACCCCGGTGGGGCAACCCCGCTCGCCGTCCGCGCCGCCGGGCCCTTGGCTGGTGTCGACGGTGGCCCCTCGTCCCGGCGCCGTCGTTCCGCCCAGAACGAGGAGCTGCCCGCATGCCACCGGCCGAGTCCAGCACGCCGCAGCCCGGCCGCCCGGAAGACGGCCGCCCGCAGCCCGGGCGCCCGAAGCCCGAGCGCGCGCAGGCCGACGAGCTGGAGGCGCTCCACCACCGGGTCGCCCAGCTGGAGGCCGAGGCCGGCCGCCGGCCGCAGCACCACCGGCTGCGCACCACCGGCGCGACCGTGCTGGTGATCGTGGCCTCGGTGCTGTCGCTGCTCGCGGTCATCGCCGTCTGGGCCCACGACGAGATCACCGACACCGACCGGTTCGTGGCGACGATGGCACCGCTGGCCCACGACCCCGATGTGCAGAACGCCCTCGCCAACCGGATCACCGACGCCGCGACCGAGCAGATCGACGTCAAGGCCTTCGTCAACGACCTCTCCCAGGCCGCCGCCGAGCAGGGCGTGCCGCCCCGGCTCGCCCAGCTCCTGGGCGGGCTGACCAGTCCGCTGGAGGGGGCGCTGACCGATCTCGTGCACGGCGCCGCCCAACGGGTGGTCACCAGCGAGGCCTTCGCCACCGTCTGGGAGGAGGCCGTGCGGGCCGGGCACGCCACCATGGTCAAGGCCCTCACCGGCCAGGGCGGCGGCGCGGTGCAGCTGAAGAACGACGAGGTCGTGATCGACATCGGGCCGATGGTGGAACGGGTCAAGACCGAGCTGGTCAACGCCGGTTTCGCGCCGGCCGCCAAGATCCCGGAGGTGCACACCTCGTTCGTGGTGTTCTCCTCCCCCGACCTGGCCAAGATCAAGGGCTGGTTCCGGCTGCTGCAGATCCTCGGCTGGTGGCTGCCGGTGATCACGGTGCTGATCGCCGCGATCGGCGTGCTGACCGCCTTCAACCGCCGCCGCGCGCTGGTCGGCGCCGCGCTCGGCATCGGGGCGGCGATGCTGCTGCTCGGCATCGCGCTGGCCGTCTTCCGCTCCTACTTCCTCGACCACCTGCCCCCCGACGCCTCGCCGGCCGCCGCCGGAGCCGTCTACGACGCCATCGTCGACTACCTGCGCACGGCGGTGCGGATGATCGGCTTCCTGGCGGTGGTGGTCGCGCTCGGGGCGTTCTTCGTCGGCCCCTCGCGGGCCGCCGTGACCGTGCGCTCGGTGACCGGGCACGGGGTCGCGGCGCTGCGCGCCTCCGCCGACTCGGCGGGTTTCCGGGCCGGCCCGGTGGAGCGCTTCGTGCGCCGCTGGAAGCGGTGGCTGGGCGTGGCGGTCCTGGTCGTCGCCGCGGTGGTCTTCGTCCTGTGGGACCACCCGACGGGCATGGTCGTGTTCTGGTTCGCCGTGGTCGTGCTGGCGGCCTTCGCCCTGCGCGAGTTCCTCGCCCCCGCCCACCCCGTCACCCCCGCGTCCGCGTCCCCCGCGCCGGTGGGCGCGGGGGACGCGGAGCACTGAACGCCCGGGGGCGTCAGCCGCCGCCCAGGACGAGCGCCTTGGCGCGCAGGTACTCCTCCTCCGTGATGGAGCCGTCGCGCTTCAGCTCCGCCAGCCGGGCCAGTTCCTCGGCGGCACTGGCCGGCTTCGCCTGCGCGCCGGCCGCGTCCCGCACATAGGTGCGGAACTCCGCCTCCGCCTCCTTCGCGCGGGTCATCTCGCGCATCCCCATGCCCTTCCCGCGGGCGATCAGATAGATGAACACCCCCAGGAACGGCAGGATGATCAGCAGCACGCACCAGCCCGCCTTGCCCCAGCCGTTCACCGTGTCGTCCCGGAACAGGTCGCCGAAGACCCGGAACAGGAGCATGAACCAGAGGATCCAGAGGAAGAACCACATGGTCGTGAGGAAGATGTTCAACAGCGGATAGTCGTCCATCGCCCGCCTCCGGGGAGAAGCCGAACCCCCTCGCGGCCTACCGTGGCACTCCCCGCCGGGCCGCGCACCACCCCGGACGGGTGAGGGCCGGGACGGGCCGGCCGTCAGCCGGCCGGGGTGCGCAGCGCCCGGGCCAGGGCCGCGGCGGTGCGGCGGACGTCCGCCTCGGTGGTGCGCCAGTTGCTGAACGCCGCGCGCAGGGCGGGGACGCCGGCGTAGTGGGTGGGGGTCAGGAAGGCCTCGTCGGAGACGGCCGCGGCCAGGGCGGCGAGGCGTTCGGGGGTGGGGTCCTCGGCCAGGGTGAAGCAGACGACGTTCAGCCGGACCGGGGCCAGCAGCCGCAGTCCCGGCGTCGCGCCGACGGCCTCCCCCAGGGCGCGGGCGCCCGCCACGCAGCGCTCGACGATCTCCCGGTGGCCGTCCCGGCCGTAGGCGCGCAGGGTGAACCAGGCGGCGAGGGCGCGCAGCCGGCGGGAGTTCTCCGGGGTGAGGTGCACCAGGTCGGGGTCCTCGCCGAGCGGGCCGAGGTAGGCGGCCGCGTTGCGGAAGACCTGGGCCTGGAGGTCCGGGCGCCGGGTGAACTGCACGGCGCTGTCGTAGGGCACGTTCAGCCACTTGTGGAGGTCGACGCAGACCGAGTCGGCCCGGTCCAGGCCGGCCACCAGGTGGGCGTGGCCGGGGGCCAGGGCGGCGAAGGCGCCGAACGCGGCGTCCACGTGCAGCCAGCAGCCGTACCGGTCGCGCAGGTCGGCCAGCGCCCGCAGGTCGTCGAAATCCACCGTGTTGACGGTGCCGGCGTTGGCGACCAGTACGCACGGCCCGTCGCCCGCCGCCAGTGCCCGCTCCAGCGCGGCCACGTCGACCGCCTCCCGGCCGGGCAGCACGGGCACCCGCACCAGCGCGGAGCGGCCGAGGCCCAGCACCGACAGGGCCTTGGCGACGCTGGAGTGGGCGCTGCCCGACAGCACCCGCACCCGGCCGAGCGCGGCGGCGCCGTCCTCGGCCACGTCCACGCCGAGGCGTTCGCCGAGCCACTGCCGGGCGATCGCCAGGCCGACCGTGTTGGACATGGTCGCGCCGCTGACGAAGGTGCCGCTGTGCGCGGCGGAGAGCCCGAACAGCTCGCGCAGCCAGCCGGCCGTCTCCCGCTCCAGCTGCTGGCCGGCGCCGTCCAGCGAGGAGTTGGAGTTCTGGTCGGCGGTGGCGGCCAGCCAGTCGCCGGCCAGCGCCGCCGGGGTGACGCCACCGGTGACGAACCCGAAGTAGCGCGGCCCCGCGCCGGCCGAGAGCCTGGGCTCCCAGCGCTCGCCGAACTCGGCCAGCGCCGCCCGCAGCCCGCCGCCGTGGCCGGGCAGCGGGGCGGGGGCGGGCGCCTCGGCGACGGGGACCACCGCCCGCTCGTCCAGGGAGGCCAGGAAGGCGGCCGCCACCTGCCGGGTCTCCTCCAGCAGTGCGGGCAACCGGGACAGGTCGGCGGCGAGTTCGGGGTGCATGGCGCGTTTCTCCGAATCGGTCGGGTGTGTCGTCGAGGCTAGCCGCCGCCCCACCGGCTGTCCCGGTCCAATCCGCACGCGGTGGCCTGGTCGGGCCCGCGCTCGGACCACCGACGCCCGGAACGGATCGGTGGGGACGACGGCCGCCTCGTGGAAGAGCCGCTCCAGCGCCTCGTGGCCGTGCCGCCGGCGGAAGCCGATCTCGGCCGCCGTCACCGGCAGCGCCCACAGGACGCGGGCGTGCCCGTCGGGCAGCGGACAGTGTTCGAGCTCGGGTCCGTGCAGATGGGGCAGGCTGATCAGCAGGTGGTCGCAGGCCGAGCCCGGCACCCACGGCTCGCCGATGGGCAGGCTGTGCGCCACGCCGAGCCGGTGCCCGCCGCGCCGGTAGTCGGCGATCATGACCAGGAGCTCGACGAACCGCCGGTCCCGGACGTCGGCGGTCAGGACGAACTCCAGCCCGTGGCCGTCCTCGGCCGTCGCCTCCCAGCAGCCCGCCGTCACATACGCCCAGCCGCCGCCGCGCGGGCCGGGCCCCACGACCAGGACGCGCGGGTCGTGGTCGACGGCCGCACGGGATGCCCCTCGAAGAAGGCCCGGACGTGGCCGGAGTGTGGAGCCGCGATCCGTCCTGGGAGGGCGGCGGGGTCACGGTCGCGGGGGCGTGCGGCTGTCGGCGGGGAGGGGCGGGCCTGCCTGGCTGGTCACCAGTTCGCGGTAGGGGGCGCAGCGGGCGAGCAGGGTGGGGTGGTCGGCGGCGTCGACGACGGTGCCGCCGTCCATCATGATCACGTGGTCGGCGTGCTGGACCGTGGAGAGCCGGTGGGCGACGACCACGACGGCGCTGCGGCGGGCGAGGCGGTCCACGATCTCGCGGAAACGCAGTTCGTTCAGGCCGTCCAGCTGGCTGGTGGGCTCGTCCAGCAGCACGATGTCGGCGTCGGCGAGCAGCGCGCGGGCCAGGGCCATCCGCTGGCGCTGGCCGCCGGAGAGGTCGAACTCGCGCCCCAGGACGGTGTCCAGGCCGTGCGGCAGGCGTTCGACGTCCTCGGTCAGGCCCACGGTGGCCAGCGCCCGGGCCAGCTCCCGCTCGTCGGCGGTGCCGGCCCGGCCGAGCTGGAGGTTGTCCCGGGCGCTGGCCTCCAGGAGGGTGAACTCCTGGTCCACGTACGCCATCCGGGCGCGCAGCGCGCCGAGCGGCCAGGCCTGGAGGTCGTGGCCGAGGACGCTGACCGAGCCGGCGCCGGGCCGGGCGAAGCGGCCGACCAGGGCGAGGGCGGTGCTCTTGCCGGCGCCGGACGGGCCGACCACGGCGGTCAGTCCGGTGCGCGGGACGCTGAAGGAGGCGGCGCGCAGCGCGGCCCGCCGTGCCCCGGCGTGGGTGTAGGAGACGGTGCGGAAGACCACGGCCGGGGCGTCGGGCGCGGGGGTGGGCGCGGTGCGGGCGGCGTCGTCCGGGTCGGCCTCGGGGGGCAGCGCGAGGAGTTCGTTGCAGCGGTCGCGGGCGGCCAGCCCCGCCTGGAGGCGCCCGAACCCGGTGGCCAGCGTGTTCACGGACGGAACGGTCTGGAGCAGGTAGAGCAGGAAGGCGGCGAAGGCCGCCACCTTCAGCTGGCCGGCCGCCAGCCGGGCGCCGCCGGTGAGGATGACCGCGATCATCGCGAACTGGTTGCCGAGGGTGAGCACGGCCGGTACCAGGGCGCCGAGGCGGGCGCCGGTCAGCGAGACGGCGCGCAGGTGGTCGGCGTCCTCGGCCAGGACCCGGTCGGCGAGCGGTTCGGCCCGGTACGCCTTGATGGTGGTGAGGGCCTCCAGGTCGGCGGTGAAGCGCTGGGCGATCCGGCCGACCGCGTCCTGCTGCCCGGTGACGTTGGCCCGCATCCGGCGGGTGATCACCAGGACCAGGGCGGTCAGCAGGGCGAGCGCGGCGACGGTGACCGCGGTGAGCACCCAGTCGATCCACACCATGACCCCGAGGGTGGCCAGCACGCTGAGCCCGGCGAGCGGCAGCTGCATCGCCACTTCCACGACCTGGCCCAGCAGTTGGGCGTCGGAGGTGACGCGGGCGGCGAGTTCGCCGGTGCCCCGGGCGCGGACCACGGGCAGCGGCAGCCGCAGCGTGTGGGCCATCAGGGCGGTGCGCAGCCGGTAGGTCATGGCCTCCGCGACCCGGGCCAGCTGGAAACCGGAGAGGGCCTGGGCCGCGGCGCCGGTGAGGGCGGCCGCGGCCATCATCAGCAGTCCGGGGGCGAGCGAGCGGTGCTCGGAGAAGTCGCCGACGATCCGGCGGACCAGCAGCGGCAGGGCGAGGGCGGCCGCCGTGGCCAGCACGGCGAGGGCCAGGGCGGTGGCCAGGCGGACCGGCTGGGCGGCGAGTTCGCGGCGCAGCCGGACCCGCGGCGGCGCGGACGCGGGGGCGGGCGCGGGGCCGGGCTCCGGCGTGGGCACGGGGGCGGCGTCGGCGGGCGGCGCGGGCGCGGTGGTGGCGGTCGCGGGCCGGTCGGCCACGGAACACCTCTCTCCTGGGCGGGGCTCCCGGGGAGCCGGGACGACGGAAGGGGCCGCAGCGGCGGTGGCCGCTGCGGCCCGGGGGTCTGTCCGGGAGCCGGCCCGGGTGGTCGCGCGGACCACCCCGGCCGGCTCGACCGTCATGGACCGCCCGTGCGGGCGGCCGGTCGGGTCAGAGGCAGAGCAGGGTGCTGACGGTGCTGGTGCCGCAGTTGAGGACGCTCAGCGAGCTGGTCTGGTCGAGGGTGTCGTCGATCGGGGCCGCCTCGGTCTCGGGCAGCTCCAGGGTCTGGAGGTCGAGGATCGCCATGGGATTCTCCTTCGGTGCGGTTGGATCGCCCGGCCGGGCGGCCGGGAGTCGGTGGGGGCGCGGTGCGCGCCCGGGGCGGTCACCGGGGCGCGGGCGCCGGCGCGGTGAACGGGAGGAAGGGGGTGCCGGCCAGGGCCGTGCCCAGGGCGAGCAGCACCCCGGCCGAGCCGGTCGCCAGGTCCGTCGACAGGCGCAGCAACTGGTCGCCGGGGAAGGCGAGGTGGCCGTGGTAGGGGACCTGGTGGAGCGTCAGCAGGGCCCGGTGCCGGGTGAGCAGGGGCTCCGCCGCCGTCCGGTCGCCGGTCAGGGCGAGGTAGCCGAGGAGTCCGGCCCGTCCGTTGAACAGGCCCGGCTGGATCACGAACTCCGGCTCCGCCGCCTTGCGGATCAGCGGCTGCCGCTCGGCGAGCGCGCAGTCGGGCCGGTGGGCGAGGAGGGCGGCCAGGGCGAGGCCGATCCCCACGCTGCCGGTCTCGATGTAGGGCAGCACCCGGCGGCGCTCGACCACCTGGAGCGTGCCGTCGGCCACCCGGACGCAGCGGTCGAGGTCGAGTTCCAGCAGGGCCTCGGCCTGGTCGAGCAGGGTGTGGTCCCCGGTGTGCTCGTGGAGGCGGACGAGGGCGAGCGCGGCGCCCGAGGCTCCGGCCAGCAGCCCGGCCCGCCGTCCGGCGTCGCCGCGCCCGGTCTTCTCCCAGGTGATGGCGGCGCTCCTGGCGGTGCCCAGTGCCTCGTCGAGCAGCCGCTCGTCCCCGGTGGCGCGGGCGAAGTGGAGCAGGGTGAGCGCGATCCCCGGGCCGCCGCCGGCCAGCGTGGGCTCGGAGGCCGGTTCGCCCTCGGCGGCCGCGCCGAGGCGGCGCAGCAGGGCCGAGGCCTGCTCGTGCTCGCCCAGCAGGTCCAGGACGTAGGCGACGCCGTGGCCGCCGTGGTACAGCCCGGGCACCGGGGCGCGGTCGCGGGCGGCGCGGGCCAGCCACCGCACGTGCGCGGGATCGACGGCGGCCCCGGTCGCGTGCAGGGCGTAGAGCACGCCGGCCGCGCCGTGCGCCAGGCCGAGCCCGCCGTGGGTGAACTGGGCGACGTCGCCCGGGAAGAGCCGGTCGGCGCGCTCGGGGGTGGCCGCCGCGGCAATGCCGGCGGCCAGCGAGTCCCTGATCGCGGGCCAGTCGGCGACCGGCGCCTCCAGCAGCGCGCGGGTCTCGGCGCGGCCGGCCTCCAGTTCGGGGCGGGGCGTGCGGCCGTCCTGCGGCGAGCGGCCGAGGTGGCGGCGGATCTCGGCGGTGTAGCCGGGCGGCACCGGGAAGCGCCGCTCGACGGCGTCGGCGAGCCGGCCGGCCTTCTCCGGGTCCAGCGCGGTGAGCTGGACCAGCGGGTAGAAGAGCCAGAGCCGCAGCGCCGCCAGCCCGTACCGGTCGACGTCCGTGCCGGTGCGCCCGAGCGGGGCGGTGAACCCGGCGGCTCCCAGCGCGGGGCGCAGGAAGTCCTCGACGGTGCTGGCGAGTTCGAAGTCGATGAAGCAGAGGTCGCCGTCCGGCCTGATGATCAGGTTCCGGGGGTGGAGGTCGCCGAAGACGACGCCCCGGGCGTGGATCCGCTCCAGGGCCCGTTCCACCTGCTCGACGATCGCCAGCGCGTCCCGGGTGTACTCGGCGACGGCGTCCTCGTCGGTGTCGGGGTGGATCAGCGGGTAGCGGGCCGTCAGCCACTCGCTGAGGGACTGGCCGGTCACGTACTCCTGGACGAGGAACTCGTGCTCCCAGGCCGTCAGCAGTCCGTGCTCGGCGGGGACCCCGGGGACTCCGGCGAGCCGGGCCAGCACGGCGTGCTCGTTGCGCAGCCGGGTCACCGCGTCCACGCCGCGCTGGTCCAGCCCGGCGAACGGGCGGGCCTCCTTCAGCACCACCGGCGGTCCGTCCTGCCCGTCGCGGGCCAGGTAGACGCCGCCGGCGTTGGAGAAGTGCAGGACCCGCTCCACGGTGTACGGCAGCCCGGTGTCGCGCCGGACGGCGCGCTCGGCGACCGCCGGGGCGATGCACTCCGGCACCGGTGCCCAGGAGGGGACGGCGAAGGCGACGCCGCGCACGTCCGGGACGAGCCGTCCGTCGGGCCGGGCCAGGGCCAGCACCCGCTCGCCGGCCTCGTTGCGGCAGTAGCGCTCGGCGAAGCCGCCGTAGCGCAGGTACAGCGGGCCGTCCTGCCAGCGCAGGTCGCTGAGGATGTAGGGGCCCTTCCGGCCGGCGAGCAGCGCGCCGAGGCCGTCGAGGCAGCGTTCCGACTCGGCGTCGTCCACCGGGTACAGGGTGCAGAACTTGCCGCTGGAGCCGCGCGGCGCGTACTTGGAGTTCTGCACCTGGAGGATCGGCAGGCCGCGCAGGAACTTGAAGGTGATCCGTTCGCGCAGGCAGTAGGCGAAGACGGTCTCCAGCACCTCCTCCGCGGTCTCGACGCACGAGGAGACGTGGATCTTCCAGCCCTGGTCCGGGATCCGCACGTCGACGGGACGCACCACCGCCCACATCTCCAGGTCGCCGTGCTCCCAGCCGTCGGGCAGCGGGCGGGTGACGGCGGCGAACTCCTCCTGCGCTCCCCAGCGGCGGGGCGAGTCGTAGAAGAGCGGGTCGGCGTAGGCGTAGGCCTCGTACCGGTTGTCCAACGGAACCCTCCTCGTGGCGGGGTCGGCGCGGAGCGGGACGGCGTGGAACCGGACAGCGTGGAGCTGGACGGCGCGGAACGGGACAGCGTGGAACCGGACAGCGTGGAACGGGTCGGCGCGGAGCGGCCGGCGCCGGGCGGCGCGGCACGGCACGGCGGGAAACGGCGCCGGGCACGGCGGAGCGGGGGGCTTGCGGCGGGAGGCGGAGCCCGGAGGTGAGGTTCCGGTATGGCGATCGGGCCATCCGAATATTGGGTTCGCCGTCATGACTCCGCAACGGCGCGCATTCCGCCGCTCCGGCCGGCCGCGCGCGCCCCGGACGCCGAGGGCGCCACTCCGCGAGCAGGGCGCCGGGTCGCACGCCGCCCCCGGCCCGGGACCGGCCGGAACACCGGACGGAGCAGCCCAGGGGCGGCGCACGCCCGGCGCGCCCCCGGGTCCACCCGCCCGGGGGCCGCCCCCTCTTCTGTCAGATAAACCGAACAGCTGCCCGTTGTTTGATATTGCCGTTCTATTTCAGCAGTATTTCAGGGGGCCGGGAAATTTGTTTTCCCTTGACCGACCGGGAGCCTCATCGGAATGATTCGTTCGCACGGGTCCGACCCCGAACGCCACTTCCGCCCCACCAGGGTCAGGGACCGAGCTGCGCGAAGGCGGCGGTGCCGTGCAGCACCGCGCCGGAGGTGCGGGCCGCCTCCAGGCTCCGGCCGAGCACGTCCGCGCCCTGCGCCGGGTCGAGTTCCATGAGATCGGGCGGCCACGTCCCCGGCGGCACCACGAGCACCACCACCAGGGCCCGCCCCGCGGCGGCCGCCACCCAGCCGGGCGAGGCGCGGACCTCGGAGGCCGGCTCCCAGAGCTGCCGGCCGCCCACCAGCACCAGCCGGCTCAGCACGTCCCCGCGCAGCCCGACCACGGCGGTGGTGGCGGGCGGCTCCCCCGCCGCCAGCACGAAGCCGCTGTCCACCGCGCTCTCCACGAACTCCCCGTACAGCCGCGGGCCGATCTCCACGATCAGCTCCGCGAACGGCGGCCCGGCCGCCGTCGCACGCACCGCCAGGGCCCAGACCATCGGCGCCGCCGCGCCGTCACCCGCTTCGTCCGCCATACCCCGTTCAACGAGCCGGCCGCCCGATCGGAGCGGGCCGGCGCGCGGTGCCGTCGGGGCCGTACCGTCAGGAGCCCGTGCTGCCGAACCGCCGGCGGTAGTCGGTGGGCGTCGTGCCCAGGTGGCGGGCGAAGGCGCGGCGCATCGTCTCGTCGCTGCCCAGGCCGCTGTGCCGGGCCGCGGCCGAGACGCTGTGGCCGTCCAGGAGCAGCTGCCGGGCGCGGTCCAGGCGCACCAGTTCCACCCAGCGGGCGGGGGTGGTGTCCAGTTCGGTGCGGAACAGCCGGGTCAGGTGGCGGGTGCTGACGGCGGCGGTGGCGGCCATCGCCGGCAGGCTGTGGTCGGCGGCCGGGTCGGCGAGCACGGCCTCGGTGAGCGTGCGCAGCAGCTCACCGCGGACCGGCGGGGTGGCCAGGGCCGCGGAGAACTGGGACTGGCCGCCGGGGCGCTGGACGAAGACGACGAGCTCGCGGGCGATCCCGCGGGCGACGTCGGCACCGTGGTCGTGCTCGACCAGGGCGAGCGCGAGGTCGATGCCCGCGCTGATGCCCGCACCGGTGTGGAAGCGCCCGTCCCGCACGTGCAGGGCGTCGGGCTCCACCCGCACCCGGGGGTGGCGGCGGGCGAGGGTGGCGACGTGCCGCCAGTGGGTGGTGGCGCGGCGGCCGTCGAGCAGGCCCAGCGCGGCCAGCACGAAGGCGCCGGTGCACACCGACGCCACCCGGCGCTCCTCCCCCACCAGGGCCCGCGCGGCGGCGAGCAGACCGTCGTCGGGCCCCTCGGCGGCGAGGTGGTCGGCCCCAGCGATCACCAGGGTGTCCAGCGGCCCGGCGTCCCCCGGGGCGACGGTGTCGGCCAGGGCCGCGCCGTTGGAGGCGGTGACGGTGCCGCCCCGCGGCGAGACCAGCACGGTCCGGTACGGGTGGCCGAGCCGCCCGGCCTGGTGGAAGACCTCCAGGGGGCCGCTGACGTCGAGCAGGGTCACGGCGTCGAACACGAGGAAGCCGACCCGCCGGGTCATGTCCGGATCCGTGGGGCGAACGGCTGAACAGACATGGCGCCAGCGTACGCGCCCGGGCGAGTCTGGAGGAGTCGGACCGCACGGTGCCCGAGCGGTCCCCGAAGGAAGGAAGAAGAGATGACCGAGACGATCGCCGGTGTGCGGATCCCGGACAGCGCCCTGGCCGCGGAGGCCACCGAACTGGTGCGCGAGGTCGCCTCCCCGCTGCTGTTCGACCACTCCCGGCGGGTCTTCCTGTTCGGGTCCCTGCGCGGCGCCGAGCAGGGGCTGGACTTCGACCCCGAGCTGCTCTACATCGGCGCGATGTTCCACGACCTCGGACTCACCGGCCGCTTCGCCCGCACCGACCAGCGCTTCGAGATCGACGGCGCCGACGAGGCCCGCCGCTTCCTGCACGCCCACGGCATCACGGGCGAGCCGGCCGACCGGGTGTGGACCGCGATCGCCCTGCACACCACCCCGGAGATCCCGCTGCACATGGCGCCGGAGATCGCGCTGGTCACCCGGGGCGTGGAGCTGGACGTCCTCGGCATCGGCTACCACGCCGTCAGCGACGAGCAACGCGCCGCCGTCACCGCCGCCCACCCCCGGCCCGACTTCAAGAACCGCATCCTCGCCGCGTTCACCGAGGGCATCAAGGACCGGCCCGCCACCACGTTCGGCAACGTCAAGGCCGACGTCCTGGCCCACTACGTGCCCGGATTCGAGCGCGGGGACTTCGTCGAGGTCATCAAGGGCTCCGCCTGGGCCGAGTGACGACCGGTCAGCCGCCCCGGCCACGGCGGCGGGGCGGGCCACGGGGTGCGCACGCGCCGGACATCCTCCGTACACGCGACCGGCCTACAGTCCGCCGTCATGAATCGATCATGTTCACGCCGGGCCGGACGCCGGACGCGGCTCCGGACCGGCGCCCCGCGGCTCGCCTGGCCGGCCTGGGTGGCGGCGCTCTGCACCACGGTCGTCCTCGCCCTGGCCGGCCCGCCCGCCGGGCAGGCCCTCGCGAGCGGGGTCAGCGGCACCACGGACCAGGTGCTCTTCGCCGGCGGCACCGGCGGCTACGGGTGCTACCGCATCCCGGCCCTGACCCGCACCGCCGCCGGCACCCTGCTCGCCTTCGCCGAGGCCCGCAAGTCGCCGACCTGCGCCGACCGCCAGGACATCGACCTCGTGGTGCGCCGCTCCACCAACGACGGCCGCAGCTGGGGCCCGGTCGAGGTGGTGCTCTCCGGCGGCCCCGAGGACCCCGACCAGCCCTACACCCGCGGCAATGCGGCGCCCGTGGTGGACGCCACCACCGGCCGGATCTTCCTGCTCTCCACCTCCAACCCCGCGACGCCGACCGGCAAGCGGCTCCCCTGGATCCAGCACAGCGACGACGACGGCCGCACCTGGTCCGCCGCCGAGCAGCTGACCTCGACGTTCTCCGGCGCCACCAACGGCTGGTTCGCCACCGGCCCCGGCCACGGCGTCCAGCTCACCCAGGGCGCGCACGCCGGGCGCCTGGTGGTCGGGGCGCACCAGGTCCCCTCCGCCGGCACGGACTACGCGGGCGTGCTCTACAGCGACGACCACGGCGCCACCTGGCAGGCCTCCTCGACCCCCAACTCCTACGTGGCGGACCCGGCCGACCCCGGACAGGCGCTGGTCAACCCCGGCGAGGTGTCCGTCACCGAGCTGCGCGGCGGCAGCGTCTACGCCATGGCGCGCAACCAGATCGGCGGCAGCGCCAACCACCGCACCCGCGCGGTCAGCACCGACGGCGGGACGACGGTGCCCGCCGCCACCGTGATCCCCTCGCTGGTCACCCCGGACGTCCAGGGCTCGGTGCTGGCGCTGCGCCAGACCTGGCAGAGCGCGTCCGGCGACACCCTGCTGTTCTCCGGCCCGGCCGATCCCACCAGCCGCAAGAACATGACCGTGCGGTACTCCACCGACAACGGCACCACCTGGAAGACCCCCGCCAACGGCCTGATCACCGGCGACGCCTCGGGCTACTCCGACCTGGTGGAGACCGTCGGCGGCGAGCTCGGGCTGCTCTACGAGACCGGCACCACCTTCTCCGCCGACCAGCTCCACTACCGCACCCTCGCCCCGGCCGCGCTCGGCGTGCCCGGCGGCTTCCACGGCACCGGCTCCGACCAGCAGCAGGTCGCCGCGGCGGTCACCACCCCGGACGCGAGCTCGCAGCACGGCGACGCCTACCCGCGCGGCGGCGCGGCGCTCGGCCCGGGCCGGTTCTACCAGGGCCTGGTGCTGGACAACGCCGGGACCGCCGCCCAGTACGCGGACCTGCCCTGGTCGCGGCCGATCGACCCCGGCGCGGGCGACTTCACCTACGCCCTCTGGTTCAAGTACCAGGCCACCGCCGCCACCGCCCAGCAGGCCCTGTTCTGGGGCTACGGCGTGGGCGCGTCCGCCCCGCAGGTGTGGCTGCGCGCGCAGCCCGGCCAGGACCGGCTCTACGCCTGGGTGCAGGGCAGCGACGCCGGCACCCCCGTCGCCCTGCCCGACCCGTCGGCGGCGACCGCCTTCGGGGACAACGCCTGGCACCTGGTGACGCTCTCGCGCACCGGCGGCACCGTCAGCCTGGCGGTCGACGGCGGTACCCCGGCCACCGCCACCGGTGTCACCGGCGCCGTCACCCCGGGCCCGGCCGGCCGCTCCACCGGGCTGCGGCTGGGCGCCAAGGCCAACGCCGCCGCCGACGACCGCTTCACCGGCACCCTGGACGAGTTCCGGATGTACCGCACCGCGCTGACGCCCGCCCAGATCACCGCGCTGCGGGACGCCAACGCGAGCGAGCTCGCGCCCGCCGCCGACGCGGCGCTCGGGGTGCGGCTGCCCTTCCAGGTCCTGGACGGGGCGAGCGTACCCACCCGCACCCCGATCGCGATCGAGGAGGACGTCTCCGGGCACTGCGCCGACGGCACCCTGCTGGGCAGCGGCAAGCCCTCGCCGGTGACCGGCCGGGTCGGCGCGAGCGGCCTCGCCGTCGGTGGCACCCACCCCGGCGTCGAGGTGCCCTACACGCCGGCCCTCGACGTCGGCTCGGGTGACTTCAGCTACACCCTCTGGTTCAAGTACCAGGCCGGCACCGGCGACCAGGCCCTGCTCTGGGCGTACGGCTCCACCTCCGGCAAGCGCTCGCTGTGGGTGCGGGCGCAGCCCTCCCAGGACCGGCTCCACGCCTGGGTGCAGACCACCACCGGCACCGTCTCGGTGGCCCTGCCGGACACCTCCCCGGCCACCGCCTTCGGCAACGACGCCTGGCACCTGATGGCGCTCACCCGCACCGGCGGCACGGTGCGGCTCAGCGTGGACGGCGGCGCGGGCGCCTCCGTCGACGGCCTCACCGGCTCGCTGACGGCCGGCCCCGAGCAGGGCATCGAGGGCCTGCGGGTGGGCGCGAAGCCCACCGGCACCGATGTGCTGACCGGCGCGCTGGACGAGGTCCGGCTCTACCACCGGGCGCTGAGCGCCGCCGAGCTCGCCACGGTGGCCGGCTCGCCGTCCGGCAGCGGCGGCTACTACCCGGCCGACCTGCCGGCGCTCTGGTGGAGCTTCGAGAACCAGTGGACCCAGCAGCACGACGTGGTGCGGCTGGACGACGGGCCCTCCACCCCGGACAGCTCGGCGCACTGCGTCAACGCCCGGGTGGACGGCGGGGCCGGGCTGACGGCGGCCGGCGCGTTCGGCGCGGCGCTCACCCTGGACGGCACCGACGACGACGTGCGGCTGCCCTACCGTTCGGCGGTGGCGCTGGGCGCGGACGACTTCACGATCAGCACCGAGGTGCGGTACCAGGCCCAGCCGGCCGGCCCGGACCAGGTGCTGCTCTGGGCGTACGGCACCGGTGGCGCCGAGCGGCAGATCTGGCTGCGGGTGCAGCCCGCGCAGGACCGGCTCTACGCGGCCTTCGAGACGGACACCGCGACCACCACGGTGACCGCGGTGGACACCTCGGCGGCCACCGCGTTCGGCGACGGCGCCTGGCACCAGGTGGCGCTGCGCCGCTCGGCGGGCACGCTCCAGCTGCTGGTGGACGGCGCGGTGGCCGGCTCGGCGGCCGTCCCGGCGGGCTCGGTGACGGTCACCGACGCCTTCGCGGTGAGCGGCTTCGAGCTCGGGGCCAAGCCCGACGGCACCAACCGCTTCACCGGCTCGCTGGACGAGTTCCGGATCCACCGCCGGGCGCTGACCGACCAGGAACTGGTCTCGGTGCACACCACCAACGCCGACCTGGGCACGGTCACCGCCGTCCGGCTCGGCTTCGACTCGCTCAGCCCGAACGGCTTCGCCAAGAGCTGAGCCCGGGACGGACCGGGGCCGGGTGTGCCCGCACACCCGGCCCCGGCACGTTGTCGGACCCCGCTGGCACCATGGCCCGCACGGGCGAGGAGAGGAGAAACGGTGAGCTTCCACGGCCTGTGGTGTCTGCTGCCCGTGCGCGCCGACACCGTCGAGCGGTACGCCCCCGAGCTGCTCCCCGCCATCGAGGCGGAGGCGGCCTCCGCCGAGTCCGCGGCCCTGCTCCGGCGGTGGCGGGCGGCCGGGAGCACCGAGGAGATCCGGGACGACCTGGTCGGGTCCGCCGCGCCGGCCGCGCTGGACACCCTGATCCACCGCGTCTACGAGGCCTGGGAGCACGGCCGGGTCGACGCGCTGCCCCGGCTGGTCGTCTCGGCGCGCAAGGGTTATCCGGCGGCGGCCCTGGCCTACGCCCTGGGTCCGGAGCGCTTCGCCGCCCTGCCCGGGTGGTTCGGCGACCTGGTGCTCTCCCCCGAGGAGGTCCGCCGCACCCTGCCGGCGGTCGGGTGCGCCTTCACCTGGACGGCCCGCGAGCGCCACGAGGCCGCGCTGCGGCTCGCCGCCGCCCTGCGCGACGAGAGCGATCCGGCCGACATCGACGCGCTGCTCGACGGCGTGCCCCCGGTGTGGCGGGCCGCCGCGGACGCCGGGCTCGGGCTGCTGGGGGCGCACTTCCTCCCCTGAGGCGGCCGGGGTCAGACTGGATCCCGGGGACGGGCAGGAGGGTGCGATGAGCACGACCAGGATCGCCCTGGTGACCAGCGAGGCCGGGATCGGGCTCGACGAGGACCTGCCGCCCGTGGTGGCGGCGCTGGCCGAGCGCGGGCTGGCGGCGGAGCCGGTGGTGTGGAGCGGGGACCGGACGGCCTGGGAGCGGTTCGGCCTGGCGGTCGTCCGCTCGACCTGGGACTACGTGCAGCGGCTCGACGCCTTCCTCGGCTGGGCCGACCGCACGGCGCGGGCCACCCGGCTGTGGAACCCGGCGCCGCTGATCCGCTGGAACAGCGACAAGCACTATCTCCGGGAGCTGGCCCGGCACGGGGTCGCCGTCGCACCGACGCGGTTCCTCGAACCCGGTTCCCCGGTCGACCCGGCGGAGCTGGACGGCCCGGACGGCGTCGTGGTCAAGCCCGCGATCTCGGCGGCCGCGCTGGACACCGCCCGCTACGCAGCCGGCCGACGCGAGGACGCCGCCCGGCACGCCCGGGCGCTGCTGGAGCGGGGCCGCAGCGTGATGGTGCAGCCGTACCTGCCCCGGGTCGCGGAGGGGGAACGCGCGCTGATCCTGTTCGGCGGTGCCTTCAGCCACGCCGTCCGCAAAGGGCCCGTGCTGACCGAGCCGGGGATCGTCGACAACGACCGCTTCCCGCACCCCGACGTCGTCCCGTACCGGCCGACGGAGGCGGAGCTGCGCACCGCGCTGGCGGCCGTGGCGGCGGTGCCCCGCCCCGGGCCCCCGCTGTTCGCCCGGGTGGACCTGGTGCTGGACGGCCGGGGCGAGCCGGTGGTGCTGGAGCTGGAACTCGTCGAGCCGAACCTGTTCCTCGACATGGATCCGCGCGGCCCCGACCGGTTCGCCGACGCGGTGGCGGCACTGGCGCGGCGCTGATCTCCGGCGTGCACCCGGCGCTCAGCGGCGGTCCGTCCACCCCAGCAGCCGTCCGAGCGGCCAGGTCGTCACCAGCCGGTCCGGGCCCAGGCCCGCCTTCGCGGCGCGCGCGTAGCCGGTGGACTGCCAGCGCAGCTGCTCGGGTGCGTGGGCGTCGGTGTCCACGGCGAACAGGCAACCCGCCTCGACCGCCAGCGCCAGCAGGTCGTCCGGCGGGTCGCGCCGCTCGGGGCGGCAGTTGATCTCCACCGCCGTGCCGGACTCGGCGCAGGCCGCGAAGACCTCCCGCGCGTCGAAGCGGGACTGCGGGCGGCCCCGGCCGGTGATGATGCGGCCGGTGCAGTGGCCGAGCACGTCGACGTGCGGGTCGCGCACGGCGGCCACCATCCGGGCGGTCATCGGACCGGGGTCGGAGCGCAGCTTGGAGTGCACCGAGGCCACCACGACGTCGAGCCCGCCGAGCAGGTCCTCCTCCTGGTCGAGCGAGCCGTCGTCCAGGATGTCGCACTCGATGCCGGTCAGCAGCCGCGGACCGGAGCCGGGGCGGGCGTTGACGGCGGCCACCGCGGCCAGTTGCAGCCGCAGCCGGTCGGGGCTGAGGCCGTGGGCGACGGTGAGCCGCGGCGAGTGGTCGGTGAGGACCGCCCAGCGGTGCCCGAGCGCGCCGGCCGCCTCGGCCATCACCTCGATCGGACTGCCGCCGTCGGACCAGTCCGAGTGCAGGTGGCAGTCGCCCCGGCTCGCCGACACCAGGTCCCAGCCGGCCCGGGCGGCCGGGCCGGTCTCCTCCTCCAGGCGGGCGAGGTAGGCCGGCACCGCGCCGGCCGACGCCTGGGCGATCACCTCGGCGGTGACCGGGCCGACCCCGCGCAGCGTCCGGGCGCGGGCCGCGTCCACCGGGCCGGCGGGCAGCGCGTGGACGGCGTCGGCCGCCGTGTGGAAGGCCCGCACCCGGTAGGGCGAGGCGTCGTGCCACTCCAGGAGGAAGGCGATCCGCCGGAGCGCTTCGACCGGGTCCATGTCTCCAGTGTTCGCCCGGTCCCGGGGCCGGCGCGCGGGACGACGCCGGCCGGGGCGACCGGGTCGGCCGGGAATGCGCGCCGGGGGGCTCGCGTTGGACGCGGATGAAAACGATTTCCGTCTCCGATCGGGAGGACCCCCATGACCCGCAGCGAACTGCGCCCGGTGATCAAGCTCCGCTCCACGGCCGGCACCGGCTACACCTACGTCACCCGCAAGAACCGCCGCACCGACGCGGACCGGATGGTGCTGCGCAAGTACGACCCGGTCGTCGCCCGGCACGTCGACTTCCGCGAGGAGCGCTGACCCGAGCCCCCGGGGCCGCACCACCGAGCCCGGTGCGGCCCCGGGGGCTCTGGCGGCACCGGCGCGGCACGGGTCATGATGGCCTCCATGGCGCGACCGAGGGAGATCATCGACTGCGGGGACTTCACGCTGCGCCGCTGGCGCGGGCAGCAGGACCTCACGGCCGCCACGGCGCTGATCGAGGAGTCGCGGGAGCACCTGCGGCCCTGGGAGCACTGGATCTCCGGGCACGACGAGGAGGCGACCCTGGGCTTCCTCGAACGGTCCACCGCGCGCTGGGAGGCGGGCGAGGTGTTCAACTACGCCCTCGCCGCCCGGGACGGCGGGCTGCTCGGGATGTGCCAGGCCTACCGCGGGCACGATCCCCGGGGGCCGCGGCTGGGGTACTGGCTGCACCCGGCCGCCACCGGCCGGGGCATCGCGACCCGGGCGGCGTCGGCGCTGGCCGCCGAGATGTTCACGCTGCCGGGCGTGGAGTTCGTGGAGATCGCGCACGACCTGGCCAACACCGCCAGCGCCGCCGTCCCGCGCCGGCTGGGGTTCACGGAGGTCCGGCGCGGGCCGGCCGCGCCGCCGGTGCCCCCGGCCGGCAGCGGGACCGAGGTGGTCTGGCGGCTGGAGCGGCCGGCCTGAGCGGTCAGACGTGCGGGACGGTCGGACCGCCGCTCGCCCGGTTCGCGCCGAACGGGGCCAGGATCGCGGTGGCCGCCGCCAGGGACTCGGCGAGCAGGGCGGCGGTGCGGCTCGCCTCGTAGAGCTGCTCCCGGGCGTCCCGGGCGGTCCGCACGGCCACGAACGCGCCGTCCCCGGCGCCGGACGCGATCCGGCCGGCCGCCTGCTCGCTGCTGAGGAACGCCTCGACGTGGTCCAGCAGTTCGGGCAGCCGCGCGGTGAGCCCGGCCAGGGCGCCGACGGTCTCGGCCGCCTCGGCGGTGTGCAGCAGGCCGGGCCGGCCGCCCTGCGGGGCGGTGCCGGCGGCGCGCAGCAGTTCGGCGGCCTCGGCGGCCAGGTGGGCGACGGACAGGTTCGGGGGGACGGGCCGGGTCATCGGGGTTCCTCCTCGGCGGTGGCGACGGTGGCGACGGTGCGGCCGGGTGGACGGCCGACGGCCCGCCGGGGATTCCCGGCGGACCG
This sequence comes from Kitasatospora sp. NPDC097605, assembly GCF_040302725.1. Classification (NCBI taxonomy): domain Bacteria; kingdom Bacillati; phylum Actinomycetota; class Actinomycetes; order Kitasatosporales; family Streptomycetaceae; genus Kitasatospora; species Kitasatospora sp. NPDC097605. Next base: position 47,553 of record NZ_JBEOSF010000048.1, read on the forward strand.
TCAGCACCGGCCCGGGAGCCCGTCTTCCCGCACCTGCGCCCGCCATGCCACCCGATCGCGGTCCATGCCCGCCCGCCCCCGCCGGACTCAACCGGTGGGGGCCGTCGGGGAGTTCGACGCTCAGCCGAGTCCGACGCTCAGCCGCCGCCGGGGCCGGGGGGCTGCTCGGAGCGGGCCGGCGCCCAGCGGTCCGGCGTGGCGTAGGCGGTCAGCGCGTAGATGGCGACCACGTCGATCGCGATGATCGTCAGCGACCACACCGGGTAGGACGGGACGAAGGACATCTGCGCGAAGGCGTTGAGCACCAGCACGACGACACCGGCCCACCGGGCCCACTGCGCGCGCAGGGCCAGCACGCCGTAGGCGGCGCCGAGTTGGGCGACGGCCAGGGCCAGCATCACCCAGCCCCAGGCCAGCAGGTCGCCGAAGACGAAGTGGGCGTCACCGATGAAGACGTGCGAGCCGGCGATGGCGGAGATGCCGTCCAGCGCGTTCAGGGCGCCCACCAGCACCAGCAGCACGCCGGCGAAGGTCAGCAGCCCGGATCCGACGTGGTCGGTCTTCGCGGGCGCCCCGGCCGGCGGGGCGGCGCCGTGGGGAACGGCGGCGGTCATGGTTGCCTCCAGATGGTCCGGCCGCGATGGTCCGGCCGCGGTCAGGTGGTCCGGCCGCGGTCCGGGTGCGGGACACGGCCCCGGGTACCACTGCGCCACGCCGGCCCGGCCCCGGGGACCACCCGGTCCGGGTGATTTCAGTGCCCGACGGCCACCTTGGCCGCCACGATGACCAGGCCGAGCAGCAGGTTGACCGCGGCCTCGGCGAGGACCTGGCGCGGCGCGGCCCCCGCCCGGCGGGCGCCCAGGCCCGCCCAGCCCACCTGCTGGGCCACCGCGACGCCGAGCGCCAGCCAGGCGTTCTCCCCCGTCCCGAGCCAGGGGCTGACCAGCACCGCCAGGGCCGGCAGCACCGCGGCCTCGACGATCGGCCACTCGTGCCGCCCCACCGCGCGCACCTGGTGCCAGGTGACCTGGCGGCCGGCCTCGCGCTGCCCGGCCACGTGCGCGTAGACGTGCGCCGCCCAGAACACCAGTCCGGTGATCACCAGCAGCAGGATCAGCGAGAGCCGCGGGTGCGGTCCGCTCAGGCTGGAGGCCGCGATCACCGAGGCCGCCAGCATCGAGCCGTAGACGGCCCCCGCGTAGTCCGTCCGCTCGGCCTGGGCCGGAAGCGGCCCGGACGGGCCGGGGACGCGCCTGCGGGACGCCGGTCCGGGGACGGTCACGGCGGCCTCCTCCGGGGTCGGTGCCGGTCCGGCGGGCCGGTCCTCGCGACGATCGTCGCCGTTCCGGCGGGCGCCGGCCTCACCCCCGGCAGGTGAGGCGGCCTCCCGTCCGCTCGGATGGCACGCGGCGGTCCGGCCGTACTACGGTCGAGGTGGCGACTCCCCGGAGCGGCCCGCAGCGGTGCGCCCGCGGCCCGCCGCGCCGTACCCGGCCGTGCCCTCCCGCACGGCGGAACCTTCAGGCGGTGGCACCATGCCGCACACCCGTACAGCACCCGCGAGGCTTCCCAACGGGGACCCGATGCTGGACACCCGGGTCCGCCCGCCCGGCCCGCCCGCCGCCACCTTCCTGCGGCGCGAGCGGTTGCTGCGGCGGCTGGACGCGGCCGCCGCCCGGCCGGTGACCCTGGTCGACGGGCCCGCGGGCGCGGGCAAGACCCTGCTGGTGGCCGACTGGCTGGCGCGCGGCCGGCTCCCCGGTCCGGCGGGATGGCTCACCCTGGAGGAGAGCGACAACCAGCCCGGCACCTTCTGGGCGTACGTCCGCGAGGCCCTGCAGGGCGGTGTCCCCGGACTGCCCGACGAGGTCGGCGCCCCGGCCGAGGCCGAGCACGTCGAGCCGTCCCTGCTGGTCCGGCTGGCCGCGTGGATCAACGACCGGCCGCAGCCGCTGGTGCTGGTGCTGGACGAGTTCGAGCACATCGACAACCCCCGGCTGACCGGGCAGCTGCACGACCTGGTCCGGCACACCGCCGGCCGGCTGCGCCTGGTCCTGGTCGGCCGGCGCGAGCCGCTGCTGCCGCTGCACCGCTACCGGGCCGCCGGCGAGCTCGGCGAGCTGCACGCCGCCGACCTCGCGCTCAGCCGCGACGAGGCGGCCGCGCTGCTGGAGCGCCACGGCCTGCGCCTGGACGCGGCCACCGTCGACGCGGTGCACCAGGCGGTGTCCGGCTGGGCGGCCGGGCTGCGGCTGCTCGCGCTCGCCGCCAAGGACGCCGAGGACCCGCGGGCGTACCTCGGACGGATCGACGCCGCGCACGCCGCGCTCTCCGACTTCCTGCTCGCCGAGGTGCTGCGGACCCAGCCCGCACCGACCCAGGACCTGCTGCTGCGCTGCAGCATCCTGGGCCGGGTCCACCCCGACCTCGCCGACGCGCTCACCGGCCGCCGCGACGGCCGGCGGATCCTGGACCGGCTGCACCAGGAGAACGCCTTCACCGAGGCGCTGTCCGACGGCTGGTACCGGCTGCACCCGATGTTCGCCGGCATCCTGCGCCTGCACCTGCGTGCCGCCGCCCCGGAGCGGGTCGACGAGCTGCGGGTGCGGGCCGCGCGGTGGCTCGCCGACCACGGCCAGTACCGGGCCGCGCTGGACCACGCCGCCGAGGGCGGCGCCTGGGGGCTGGCCGCGCGGCTGCTGGTCGACGAGCTGGCCCTCGGCGAGCTGGTCGCCGGGCGCGACGCCACCCGGCTGTGCGCGCTGTTCTCCCGGATGCCGCCGGCCGAGCACACCCCGGCCGCCGAACTCGTCCGCGCGGCCCTCCGGCTGGGCCGCGACGACGCGGACGGCGCCCTGCGGATCGTGCGGCGCGTCGAACCCCTGCCGCCGGAGCAGGCCACGCTCCAGCTGGCGGCCGCCTTCGTGCGCGCGGAGGCCGCCCGGCTGCTCGGCTCGGCCGCGCTCGCCGAGCAGGCCGCCCGGAGGGCCCACGAGCTGGCGGCGCTGGCACCGGCCGAGCGGCTGGCGGAGCACCCCGAGCTGCTCGCCCTGGTGGACGCCGGCCTCGGCTCGGCCCTGCTGTGGCACGGCCGCCTCGACGAGGCCCGGGCGGCGCTGGAGCGCGCGGCCGAGGCCCCTCCCTCACCCACCACGGCCCGGCTGCGCCACGACTCGCTCTGCCGGCTGGCGCTCATCGACCACCTGCGCGGCCGCTCGGGGCGCGCCGAGCAGCGGGTGCGCGAGGCCGACGAGGAGGCCGACCGCTCCAGCCTGCCGCCCGACAGCCGCACCGATGTGCGTGACCTGCTGCTGGCCGCCACGGCGCTGGAGCGCGACGAACCGGCCGACGCCCGCCGGGCGCTGCAGCGGACGGCGGAGCGCGCCGTGCCCGAGCGCGATCCGCTGGTCGCCCTCGGCACCGCGGTGATCGGGGCCGGGCTGGAGCTGTCCCGGGGCCGGCCGGACGCCGCGCTGCGGCTGCTCGCGGAGACCCGGGAGCACGACCTCGCCGACCGCGCGTCCGACTGGAGCAGCGAGCGGCTGGCCGTCGCCGCCTGCGCCGCGCACCTGGCGGCCGGCCGCCCGCGGGCCGCGCTGGCGGTGCTCGACGGCGTGCCGACCCGCGCGCCGGACTCACTCGTGGTGGCGGCCCGGGCCCGGCTCGCCGCCGGCCTGGACGAGGCGGGCGCCCTCGACCAGCTGCGCGCCCTGCGCGACGACCCCGCCGTGGGCAGCGCGACCCGAACCCGCGCGCTGCTCCTGCTGGCCCAGGCCGGCCCCGAGCCGGACGGGCCGGAGGGCGCGCGGCTGCTGGCGCAGGCCCTCGCCACCGCCGAGCCCGAGCGGCTGCGCCGGCCGTTCCGCGAGTCCGCCCCCTGGGTGCGGCGCCGGCTGCGCCGGTCGCCCCAGCTGGCCCTCGCCCATCCCTGGCTGCCCGGCGACCTGCGCCCGTCCGCCCCTGCCCCCGGTCCCGGCGTCGGCCCCCGTCCCGGCGTCGGCCCCCGTCTCGGCGTCGGCCTCGGCGTCGGCGTCGGTGTCGGCGTCGTACCGCCGACGGACGGCCCGCCGCCGCCGACCGAGCCGCTGACCGAGCGCGAGCGCGACGTCCTGGCGCACGCGGCGCGGATGCTGTCCACCCAGGAGATCGCCGACGAGCTGTTCCTGTCGCCGAACACGGTGAAGACGCACCTCAAGAGCATCAACCGCAAGCTGCTGACGGCCAACCGCCGCGAGGCGGTGCGCACCGCCGCCCGGCTGCACCTGCTCGACGGGCCGTGAGAGCCGCCCGGCAGGCCGTGCGCCGGCGGCGGCGGCTCACTCCGGCAGCCGGTGCAGCTCCGTCACCCGCAGCCCCAGTGCCTGGCAGCGGTTGAGCAGCCCGAACAGGTGGGCCTCGTCGACGATGTCGCCGTACAGGACGGTGTGATCGGGCACGACCCTGCTCTCCAGTTCGGGAAAGCCCTCCCGACGGGTCGTCTCCTGCAGCACGCCGGACACCCGGATCTCGTAGCGCATGGGGCCGGCTCCCTTCGCCTCGACGGTGGCCTCCAGCCTGGCCGGAGCGGGCGGTGCGGCGCATCACCCTCCCGAGGTGACCCGCCGGACCGGGTGTCGCGCCCCGGCGGCCGCCCTGCGGGCGCTCACCCGCCCGGGGTGATCCACCGCCCGGGCCGCCCCTCGTACGGTGGCGGCGCAGGCAGTTCCCGCCGTCCGCCGAGGGAGCACCCACCCATGAGCCCCTACCCCCCGATCGCCGAGCACGGGATCATCGGCGACCTGCAGACCGCCGCCCTGGTTTCCACCGACGGCGACATCGACTGGTGGTGCACCCCCCGGTTCGACTCCCCCAGCCTCTTCGCCTCGCTGCTGGACGACCTCAAGGGCGGCCGCTGCCGGCTGGCCGTCGACCGGGAGGCCGTGCCGGACGCCCAGGTGAAACAGCTCTACCTCGCCGGGACCGCGATCGTGGTCACCCGCTTCCTGGCCCCGCAGGGGGTCGCGGAGGTGATCGACTTCATGCTCCCGGACACCTCGGCGAGCCCCTCCGGCCGGCACCGGATCATCCGGGGCGCGCGGGTGGTGCGCGGCCGGGTCCCGTTCGTCCTGGAGTGCCGGCCCCGCTTCGACTACGGCCGCGCCGCCCACCGGCTCAGCCTCCCCGACGAGCACACCGCCCTGCTGCGCTCGCCCGGCCAGGAGCTGTGCGTGCGGACCACCGCCCCGGTCGGGCTGCGCGCGGACGGCGAGGACGTGACCGCGCGGTTCACGCTGGCCGCCGGGGAGCTGGCGAGCGTGGAGCTGACCACGCTGCCGCCGGGCGGCGAGCCGCCTCCCGCGCCGTCCGAGGAGGAGGCCCGCGCGGCCTTCGACGCCTGCCGGGCGTTCTGGTACGGCTGGCTGAAGTCGTCGAACTACCACGGGCGTTGGCGGCAGATCGTGGACCGCTCGGCGATCACGCTGAAGCTGCTCAGCTACCGGCCGACCGGCGCGCTGATCGCCGCCGCCACGATGGGCCTGCCGGAGCAGGTCGGCGGCGAGCGCAACTGGGACTACCGCTACACCTGGATCCGCGACGCCTCGCTCTCCGTGCACACCCTGATCGGGCTCGGCTTCCGCGAGGAGGCGCAGGCGTTCCGCCGCTGGGTGCGCGAGCGGGTCGAGGCCGCGTCCGGCGCCGACGGCGAGCGGCTGCAGATCATGTACCGGGTCGACGGCGACCCGCGGCTGAGCGAGGAGACGCTCGGCCACTGGGAGGGCTATCTGGGCTCGTTCCCGGTGCGGGCCGGCAACGCCGCCGCCGACCAGCTCCAGCTGGACATCTACGGCGAGGCCGCCTACGCCTTCGCCGCCGGGGACGGCGACATGGGCGCGCTGCGCGGGTGGGACGCCTTCCGCCGCCTCGTGGACTGGCTGACCGAGCGCTGGGACCGCGCCGACGAGGGCGTGTGGGAGACCCGCGGCGGGCGCCAGGACTTCACCTACAGCCGGGTGATGTGCTGGGTGGCCTTCGACCGCGCCGTGCGGATGGCCCGCGCCCACGCCCGCCCCGCCGACCTGGACCGCTGGAGCTCGGCGCGCGACGCCGTGCTGCGCCAGGTCGTGCAGCGCGGGTGGAGCCCGAAGCGGCAGGCCTTCGTCCAGCACTACGACACCGAGGTCCTGGACGCCTCGCTGCTGCTGATGCCCAAGGTCGGCTTCCTCTCCCCCACCGACCCGGACTGGCTGACCACCCTGGACGCGATGGACCGGGAGCTGGTCTGCGACAGCCTGGTCTACCGCTACGACCCGGCCGCCTCCCCCGACGGGCTGCGCGGCACCGAGGGCACCTTCAACCTCTGCTCCTTCCTCTACGTCGAGGCCCTCGCCCGGGCCGGGCGGGTCGACCAGGCCCGCTACGCCTTCGACAAGATGCTCACCTACGCCAACCACGTGGGCCTGTTCGCCGAGGAGATCGGGCCCTCCGGCGAGCAACTGGGCAACTTCCCGCAGGCGTTCACCCATCTCGCGCTGATCGACGCGGCGCTCGCGCTGGACGAGGAGCTGGACCGCCGGGGCGCCGCCTGACGGCGGACGCCGGTCGTCGGTCATCGGTAGTCGGACGCCGGTCGTCCGGTCCTCCGGTCGTCCGGTCACGTCGGAAAGGAGCCCCGGCCATGGCCTCATCCACCCACCCGGCACGGCCCCGCCGGAACCTGCTGCCGTTCGCCGGCGTCGCACTGATCCTGCTGGCCCTGTTCAACGGGTGGGACGCGATGGCGGCGCTGATCGACTCGCCCGTCGTCACCGGCACCGACCGCTATGCCTTCGGCGACCTGCACAGCCTGGGCTGGGCGGTGCTCGCGCTGGCGATCGCCCAGGGGCTGGCCGGCATCACGCTGCTCACCGGCGACCTCCCGAGCCGCTGGTTCCCGGCGACGGTGCTGTGCGCCAACATCTTCGTGCAGTTCGTCTTCGTGGCGAGCTACCCCGCCTGGTCACTCATGATCATCGCGATCGACCTGGCCGCGCTCTACGCGGTGCTCACCGCGCCCGACGGACGGAGCCGGGAATGACCACCACCGTCGCCGCCCATCCCGCCCCGGCCGGGCGCCGGGTGCTGGCCCCGCTGGCCCTCGCCCAGTTCATCTGCAGCTTCGCCGGCTCCAGCATGAACGTGATGATCAACGACATCAGCGCGGACCTCGACACCAGCGTCCAGGGCGTCCAGGTCGCGATCACCGTCTTCCTGCTGGTGATGGCCGCCCTGATGATCCCCGGCGGCAAGCTCACCGACCGCTGGGGCCGCAAGCGCTGCCTGATGCTGGGCCTCGCCGTCTACGGCGTCGGCGCCCTGCTCAGCGCGGCCGCCCCCGGACTCGGCGTGCTGATCCTCGGCAACTCGGTACTGGAGGGCGTCGGCACCGCCCTGCTGATCCCCCCGGTCTACATCCTGACCACCCTGCTGTTCACCGGCACCGCCGCCCGGGCCCGCGCGTTCGGCACCATCATGGCGCTCGGCGGCATCGGCGCGGCCGCCGGACCGCTGATCGGCGGCCTGCTCACCACCGCGATCGACTGGCGGGCCAACTTCGGCTTCCAGGTCGTGGTGGTGGCCCTGATCCTGTTCCTCACCCGCACCCTGGAGGACCCGCTGCCGCCCGACCCCGACCGGCCGTTCGACATCGTGGGCGCGGTGCTCTCGGCGGCCGGCCTGGTGCTGCTGGTCACCGGCATCCTCGCCGCGGACAACAACGTCTGGCTGATGATCGGCCTGCTGGCCGGCGGCGCCGCCGTACTGGCCGCCTTCTTCGGCTGGATCCGCCGGCTGGAGCGGGCGGGCCGCGAACCGCTGCTGGCCACCAGCCTGTTCCACAACCGGGTCTCCAACCTGGGCCTGGTCACCCAGAACGCCCAGTGGCTCGTCCTGATGGGTGTCTCGTTCACCGTCGGCGCCTACCTCCAGGTGGTCCGCGGCTACAGCGCGATCGCCACCGGCGGTGTCTTCACCGCCGCCACCCTGGGGCTGCTGGTCTCCTCGCTGGGCGCCGAGCGGCTGGCGAAGCGGCGGGCCCAGCGCACCCTGATCGTCACCGGCTTCGCCACCACCACGGCCGGCATCGTCGTGCTGCTCCTGCTGGTGCGCGCCATCGGCGGGGCCTGGCCGTTCGCCCCCGGCCTGCTGCTGATCGGGCTCGGCCTCGGCCTGATGCTCACCCCGTCGGTCAATGTGGTGCAGTCCGCGTTCCCGGACAGCCGGCAGGGCGAGATCTCCGGGCTGTCCCGCAGCATCTCCAACCTCGGCTCCTCCCTGGGCACCGCCGTCGCCGGCACCATCCTGGTCTCCGAGCTCTCGCGCAACGGCTACGCGGCGGCGATGATCGCGCTCGCCGCCTTCGGCGTGGTCGGGCTCGGCGCGGCGCTGTTCCTGCCGCACGACCGTCCGCCGGGCACCGGAGCCGCGGAGCCTGCGCCGGCCCGGGTCCGGCGGTGAGCCGCGCTCACCGCCGGACCCGGGCCGGAAGGCCGGTCCGTCAGGTCCGTCAGGCCCCCGCGCGGCCGACGGCGCTCAGCGGGGTCGCCAGCGACTCCAGGCTCCGCCGTTCCGCGCGGACGCCGATGGCGGCCTCCACCAGTCCGGCCAGGGTCATCAGCGCGGCACCGATGCAGAACGCCAGGGTGGTGTCGGAAGCCTTCCCCGTGCTCACCAGCCCGTTGAACAGCAGCGGGCCGCTGATGCCGCCGGCCGCCGTCCCGACGGCGTAGAAGAAGGCGATGCACAGCGCCCTGGTCTCCAGCGGGAAGACCTCGCTGACCGTCAGGTAGGCCGAACTCGCCCCCGCCGAAGCGAGGAAGAGCACCGCCGTCCAGCAGGCCGTCATCGAGACGGCGGACAGCGCGCCCTGCTGGAAGAGCACGGCCGTGCCGAAGAGCAGCACGCCGGAGCCGATGTACGTGCCGGCGATCATCGGCTTGCGGCCGACCGAGTCGAAGAAGTGGCCGAGCAGCAGCGGGCCGAGGAAGTTGCCGACCGCGATCACCGCGAAGTAGTAGCCGGTGTCGGCCTGCGGCACGTCGAAGAACGTGGTCAGGATGGCGGCGTAGCCGAAGGTCACCGCGTTGTAGAGGAACGCCTGGCCGATGAACAGGGCCAGGCCGAGGACGGTGCGGCGCGGGTAGCGGGTCACCACGGTGCGGGCGATCGTCAGGAAGCCGATCGGAGCGCGCTCGCGGATCCGGATCGGTTCGCCCGTGACCGGCGGCAGGGCGGAGCCGGTGTGCTCCTCGGTGATCCGCTCGGCCTCGGCGACCACCGCCTCCGCCTCGTCGACCCGCCCGTGCGCGGCCAGCCAGCGGGGGCTCTCCGGAACGTGACGCCGCACCAGGAGGATCACCAGGCCGAGGACCACGCCGAGGCCGAAGGACAGCCGCCAGCCGACGTCGGCGGCGAACAGCGAGGTGTCGAGCAGCGCGATGGAGGCGAACGCGCCCAGCGCGGCGCCGATCCAGAAGCTGCCGTTGATGATCAGGTCGATCCGCCCGCGCACCCGGGCCGGGATCAGCTCGTCGACGGCGGAGTTGATCGCCGCGTACTCGCCGCCGATGCCGAAGCCGGTGAAGAAGCGGCAGACGAAGAAGAACCAGGCGTCCCACGACAGCGCCGTGACGGCGGTCGCCGCGAGGTAGACCGCGAGGGTCAGCATGAACAGCTTCTTGCGCCCCAGCCGGTCGGTCAGCCGGCCGAAGAAGAGCGCTCCGGCGCACGCGCCCGCCACGTACACGGCCGCCGCCACGGTGGTCACCTGGGCGGTGGAGATGCTGATGCCGCTGCCCTGCTCCGCGAGCCTGGCCGCCATGGTGCCGACGATCGTGACCTCCAGGCCGTCCAGGATCCAGACGGTGCCGAGGCCGATCACGATCCGCCAGTGCCAACCGGACCAGGGCAGCCGGTCCAGTCTGGCCGGGATCCTGGTCTCGACGACTCCCTCCTGCGGGCCGGCGGCCGCCCGCGGGCCGCCGCAGGCCGTTTCCGTCCGTTCCGTCATGACACCACTCCTCCGCTCTCACCGGGCACGGGACGGACCGCCGTCTGCCCGATCTTCGGGCGGCCATGCCGGCCGGCCCGGCCGGGCGCGGGGAGTGCGCGAAGTGCCGGTTCGGCCAGGACTATTGACGGAATGTCCAACAGTGGCGATTCTCGTCACACCGACTGCGCGGGACCCGACAGCCGCCCCCGGGCGCGCCGCCGTGCCGCGGGCGGAGGTGGCGGCCGCGTCGTCGGCCCGCCCGTCCGTCCCTCCGGAACTGGGGTGCCCATGACCCGCCTCCCCCACGCACGCCTCCCCCACGCACGCCTGCGACTCGCCACCCTGCTCGCCGCGTTACTCGCCCTGGTCGCCGCCGCCCTCGCCGCTCCGGCGCGCGGGGCCGGCGGCGGGAACTGGTGGGACCCGGTCGCCCGGCCGGCGCCCGACGCCTCGATCGGCGTCACCGGCGAGCCGTTCACCGGCACCGACGCCCAGGGCCGGGTCCGCGGCTTCGTCGACGCGCATGACCACATCCTCGCCAACGAGGCCTTCGGCGGCCGCCTGATCTGCGGCAAGGCCTTCTCCGAGGCGGGCGTCGCGGACGCCCTCAAGGACTGCCCGGAGCACTACCCCGACGGCTCTCTCGCCGTCTTCGACATGATCACCAAGGGCGGCGACGGCCGGCACGACCCGGTCGGCTGGCCGACCTTCGCCGACTGGCCGGCCCATGACTCCCTGACCCACCAGCAGAACTACTACGCCTGGGTGGAGCGCGCCTGGCGCGGCGGCCAGCGGGTGCTGGTCAACGACCTGGTCACCAACGGGGTGATCTGCTCGGTCTACTTCTTCAAGGACCGCAGCTGCGACGAGATGACCTCCATCCGCCTCCAGGCGAAGCTGAGCCACGACATGCAGGCCTATGTCGACAAGCTGTACGGCGGCCCGGGCAAGGGCTGGTTCCGGATCGTCACCGACAGCGGGCAGGCCCGGGAGGTCGTCCGGCAGGGCAAGCTGGCCGTGGTGCTCGGCGTGGAGACCTCGGAGCCGTTCGGCTGCAAGCAGGTGCTGGACGTCGCCCAGTGCAGCCGCGCGGACATCGACCGCGGCCTCGACGAGCTGTACGGGCTCGGCGTGCGCAGCATGTTCCTCTGCCACAAGTTCGACAACGCGCTGTGCGGGGTGCGGTTCGACGAGGGCGGGCTGGGCGCGGCGATCAACGCGGGCCAGTTCCTGTCCACCGGCACCTTCTGGCAGACCGAGCAGTGCACCGGCCCCCAGCACGACAATCCGATCGGCCTGGCACCCGCCCCGGCCTCGGTGCAGGCCCAGCTGCCCCCGGGGACGGCCATGCCCTCCTACGCGGACGGCGCCCAGTGCAACACCCGCGGGCTGACCGAGCTGGGCGAGTACGCCCTGCGCGGGATGATGCGGCGCGGCATGATGCTGGAGCTCGACCACATGAGCGTCAAGGCCGCCGGGCGGGCGCTGGACGTCCTGGAGTCCGAGGCCTACCCGGGCGCCATCTCCTCGCACAGCTGGATGGACCTCGGCTGGACCGAGCGCGTCTACAAGCTCGGCGGCTTCGTCGCCCAGTACATGCACGGCGCGGAGGGCTTCAGCGCGGAGGCGCGGCGCACCGACGCGCTGCGCGACAAGTACGGGGTCGGCTACGGCTACGGCACCGACATGAACGGGGTGGGCGGCTGGCCCGGCCCGCGCGGGGCCGGCACCGCCAACCCGGTGCGCTACCCGTTCCGCACCGCCGACGGCGGCTCCGTCGTGGAGCGCGCCACCGCCGGCAGCCGGACCTGGGACATCAACACCGACGGCGCGGCGCACTACGGCCTGGTGCCGGACTGGCTGGAGGACATCCGGCTGGTCGGCGGCCAGGACGTGATCGACGACCTGTTCCGCGGCGCGGAGTCGTACCTGACCACCTGGGGCGCCTCCGAGCGGCACCGGTCCGAGGTGAACCTCGTCGCGGGCGCCACCGCCGCCGCGAGCTCGGCCGAGTGGAACCCGTTCACCGACTTCGGGGCCGCCCGGGCCGTCGACGGCAACAGCTCCAGCCGCTGGGCCAGCGACTGGAGCGACGACCAGTGGCTGCGGATCGACCTGCCCGCCACCACCCTGGTCGGCAAGGTCACCCTGGACTGGGAGCGTGCCTTCCCCCGGGCCTACCGGATCGAGGTGTCCACCGACGGGGCGACCTGGCGCACGGTGTGGTCCACCGCGTCCGGCGACGGCGGCCTGGACACCGCGCGGTTCCCGGCCGTACCCGCCCGGTACGTGCGGATCCACGGCGAGCAGCGCGCCACCGCATGGGGGTACTCGCTGTACGAGGCGGGCGTCTACCGCGGCTGACAGCGGGCCGGTGGAGATCGCCGGAGGAAATCCGCCCGGCGATGTCGAGAAGCCGCGGCCTGCTCCGTCCCAGGGGCGAAGGCGGCCACAATGGGCCGCACGAACTCCGAGGAGAGGGTCACCATGGCCAAGTACCTGCTGCTGAAGCACTACCGCGGCGCTCCCGACCCGGTCAACAACGTGCCCATGGACCAGTGGACGCCCGACGAGATCGAGGCGCACCTGCAGTACATGCGGGACTTCGCGACCCGGCTGGAGAAGAGCGGCGAGTACGTCGACGGCCAGGCGCTCGCCCCCGAGGGGGCGTGGGTCCGGTACGACGGCGAGGGCCGGCCGCCGGTCACCGACGGCCCGTTCGCGGAGACCAAGGACCTCATCGCCGGCTGGATGGTGATCGACGTCGACAGCTACGAGCGCGCCGTCGAGCTGGCCGGCGAGCTGTCCGCCGCTCCGGGGGCGGGCGGCCGGCCGATCCACGAGTGGCTGGAGCTGCGTCCGTTCTACGGCTCCGCGCCGACCGTCACGGAGTGACCGGTCCCGTGGACGAGGCGCTGCTCCGCAGCCTCACCCCGGGTGTGCTCGCCGTCCTCGTCCGCCGCGGAGCCGACTTCGCGGCGGCCGAGGACGCCGTCCAGGACGCCCTGGTGGAGGCCCTGCGGGTGTGGCCCGCGGGGCCTCCGGCCGACCCGAAGGGCTGGCTGGTCACCGTGGCCTGGCGCAAGTTCCTCGACGCGGCCCGGGCGGACGCGGCCCGCCGCCGGCGCGAGGACCGGGTCGAGGAGGAGCCGGCGCCCGGGCCGGCGACGGCCGTCGACGACACCCTGCGGCTCTACTTCCTCTGCGCCCACCCCTCGCTGACGCCCGCGTCGGCGGTGGCGCTGACGCTGCGCGCCGTCGGCGGGCTCACCACCCGCCAGATCGCCCGGGCCTACCTGGTGCCCGAGGCGACCATGGCGCAGAGGATCAGCCGGGCCAAGCGCACGGTCTCCGGCGTGCGCTTCGACCGGCCGGGCGACGTCGCGACCGTGCTGCGGGTGCTCTACCTGGTGTTCAACGAGGGCTATTCGGGGGACGTCGACCTCGCCGCCGAGGCGATCCGGCTGACCCGCCGGCTCGCGGCCGGGGTCGACCACCCCGAGGTGGCGGGGCTGCTCGCGCTGATGCTGCTGCACCACGCCCGGCGGACCGCCCGGACCACGCCGGACGGCGCCCTGGTGCCGCTCGCCGAGCAGGACCGCACCCGCTGGGACACCGCGCTGATCGCCGAGGGCGTGGCGGTCCTCCAGGCGGCGCTGGCCCGTGACCGGCTGGGCGAGTTCCAGGCGCAGGCGGCCGTGGCGGCGCTGCACGCGGACGCCCGGACGGCGGAGGAGACCGACTGGGTGCAGATCGTCGAGTGGTACGACGAGTTGCTGCGGCTGACCGACAGCCCCGTGATCCGGCTCAACCGGGCGGTGGCGGTCGGTGAGGCGGACGGGCCGCGCGCCGGTCTGGCGGCGCTGGCCGCGGTCGGGGCCGGGCTGCCGCGCCGGACGGCGGCGGAGGCCTACCTGCGCGAGCGGGAGGGCGAGCTGGCGACGGCGGCGCGGCTGTACGCCGAGGCGGCCCGCGAGGCGCCGAACCTCCCCGAGCGGGACCACCTGACCCGCCGGGCCGCCCGGATCAACACCGCGCTCGCGGCGGGCGGCGGGGAGGCGTGAGCGGACGTGCCGGGGCGCCGCCGGCGAGTTGCGGCGGCACCGGCCCCCGGAAGAATTGACCGCGGACGGCTCTCCGGGAGCCGGCCCGCCCGTGCCGGCCGGCGCCGCCCCCGCAGAAGGAGGGCCGCCGGACGAAGGGACTGTTCCCGTGACCGTTTCCAGCACCCCGGTCAACCTCGCCCGCGCCGCCCACGTCGGCATCTCGGTCTCCGACCTGGACGCGTCGATCGCCTTCTACACGGCCCTCACCGGCCGGGAGCCGGTCGCCGAGGGAACGATGCACAGCGTGCCGTTCGGCCAGTCGCAGGGACTGCCCGTGGCGAAGCTGCGGTACGCCACGATCAACCTGGACAACAGCCTCGGCATCGACCTGATCCAGTTCCAGGAGCCGGTCGGCCGGCGGACCAACGGGGTGGCGAACCGCCCCGGCTCGATGCACCTGTGTCTGCGGGTCGACGACTTCGACGCGGTGTACCGGCGGATGAAGGAGGCCGGGTACGACTTCCTCGGCGACGACTACACGTTCGTCGCGGGCGAGGTCACCCCGGAGGCGGCGCTGGGCACCAAGGTCGCCTACTTCAACGACCCGGACGGCACCAATCTGGAGATCATCCAGCCCGAGGGCGGGTTCGCGAGCTGAGCACGGGCCCGGGAAGCCGGGGCCGGGCCCGGGGCAAAATACTTGCATTAGCCTCTTATCCGCTCTGGCTGGTATTCACCTTCATGGCTTACCCTTGGATACAGCCACATTCGGAAGGAGGCCGGCCTCATGACCGCCACGGACCCCGCGCTCACCGCCCTGGCCAGCGGCTGGGGTGCGCTTTCCCTCCTGCACGGCAGGATCGAGTCGCACATCGAGCGCGCCCTGCAGTCCAAGCACGACCTGAGCGTGCGGGAGTACTCGCTGCTCGACGTGCTCAGCCGGCAGCACGACGGCGAGGGCGGCCACCTGCAGATGAAGCAGGTCGCCGACGCGGTCGTCCTCAGCCAGAGCGCGACGACCCGGCTGGTCACCCGGCTGGAGGACCGCGGCCTGCTGTCCCGCTACCTCTGCCCCACCGACCGCCGCGGCATCTACACCAATGTCAGCGAGGAGGGGCTGAAGCTGCTGGAGGAGGCCCGGCCGACCAACGACGCCGCACTCCGGGAGGCGCTCGACGAGGCCGGGCGCAACCCCGAGCTGGCCTCGCTGGTCGAGGCCGTGGAGGCCGTGGACGCACCGGTACGCGTGGGCTAGCAGCCCAGCGGGAGCCGGCCCCAGCATCGCGCTGGGGCCGGTTTTTTCATGCCCCGCGACACCATGTGACCGCCGACATCCAGAGAACGACCACAGCCCGCGCTTGCTCTTATAGCGCGCCTGCAACTATTGTGAAGACACGCAAGGAGCTCACTCAAGCAATCACAGAAGGGTCGGGCCCAATGCCTCTCGCACTGCTCGCTCTGGCCGTCGGCGCCTTCGGCATCGGCACCACCGAATTCGTGATCATGGGCCTGCTGCCCGAGATCGCCGCCGACTACGGCGTCTCCATCCCCACGGCGGGCCTGCTGGTCACCGGCTACGCGCTCGGCGTGGTCCTCGGCGCCCCGCTGCTGACCGTGCTCGGCACCAGGATCAGCCGCAAGCGGATGCTGATGCTGCTGATGGGCCTGTTCGTGCTCGGGAACCTGGTCTCGGCCCTCGCCCCCTCGTTCGGCCTGATGCTCACCGGCCGTGTGGTCGCCTCGCTCGCCCACGGCGCGTTCTTCGGGATCGGCTCCGTCGTCGCAGCCGACCTGGTCGCCCCGGACAAGAAGGCCGGCGCCATCGCCACCATGTTCACCGGCCTCACCGTCGCCAACATCGTCGGCGTGCCGCTCGGCACCTCCATCGGGCAGGCCGTCGGCTGGCGCATCACCTTCGCCGGTGTCGCCGCACTCGGCATCGTCGGCCTGCTCGGCATCGCCAAGCTGGTCCCCGCGATGCCCCGGCCCGAGGGCGCCCACCTCCGCCGCGAGCTGACCGCCTTCCGCAACCCGCAGGTCCTGCTCGCCATGGCGATGACCGTGCTCGGTTTCGGTGGTGTCTTCGCCGCGATCACCTACATCGCTCCGATGATGACCCACGTGGCAGGCTACTCGGACGGCGCGGTCACCTGGCTGCTGGTCCTCTTCGGCATCGGCATGTTCCTCGGCAACCTGCTCGGCGGCAAGTACGCCGACCGCAAGCTGATGCCGATGCTCTACACCACCCTGGGCGGCCTCGCCGTCGTCCTGGCGCTGTTCACCCTGACCGCGCACCACAAGGTCCTCGCCGCGATCACCATCATGCTCGTCGGCGCGCTCGGCTTCGCCACCGTCCCGCCGCTGCAGAAGCGGGTGCTGGACCAGGCCCACGGAGCGCCCACCCTGGCCTCCGCCGTGAACATCGGCGCCTTCAACCTCGGCAACGCCCTCTCCGCCTGGCTCGGCGGCATGGTGATCGCCGCCGGCCTCGGCTACACCTCGCCGAACTGGGTCGGCGCCGTCCTCGCCGCCGCTGCCCTCGTCCTCGCCGTCTGGTCCGCCGCCCTGGAGCGCCGCCGCCCGGCGACCGCGGCCACGGCCGGCCCCGCCGCCGCCCCCGTCGCCGCCCACCACTGACCTCACCCGCCCACCCCCATCTCAGGAAGAACCACCATGAGCACCACCGCCGTCACCCCGCTGACCACCGCCGACGCCGAGAACCTGATCACGGCCGCCCGCGCCGCCGCCGAAGCGGCCGGGGTCCCGGTCAGCGTCACCGTTCTCGACGCCGGGGGCCACCTGCTCGCCTTCCGCCGCGACGACCGGGCCGTCCTGATCTCCGGCGAGACCAGCACCCGCAAGGCCTACACCGCGCTGCAGCTGAACGCCCCGACCGCCGACCTGGTCGACCTGGTCAAGCCCGACGGGCCGTTCCACTCGCTGCCGACCGCGCTCGACCGGCCGCTGCTGTTCATCGCCGGCGGCATTCCGGTCCACCGCGACGGCCGCCTCGTCGGCGCCATCGGCCTCGGCGGCGGCGCCCCGGAGCAGGACCACTCCTTCGCCACCGCCGCCCTGCGGGAGCTCGCCCGATGACCCGAACGCCGCGCGAGGTCTTCGCCGACCACGGCGAGCGCCTGGGCACCGGGGACCTCGACCACATCGCCGGGAACTACACCGAGGACGCCGTCCTGATCACCCCCGACGGGGAGTTCCGGGGCCACGACGGGGTCCGGCGGGTGATCGGCCGGCTGCTGGCCGACCTGCCGCAGGCCGAGTGGCGACTGACCCCGAGGTTCGCCGACCAGATCCTCTTCCTCCGCTGGACGGCCGCCACCGCGACCCACCGGGTCGACGACGGCACCGACACCTTCGTTTTCCGCGACGGCCTCATCAGTGCCCAGACCGTCCGCTACACCCGCACCAACCGCACCGACTGAAAGACCGAGAGCACCATGAACGCCCCCACCGTCCCCACCGTGAAGCTCAACAACGGCGTCGAGATCCCCCAGCTCGGCTTCGGCGTCTTCCAGGTCCCCGACGACCAGACCACCGCCGCCGTCGCCTCGGCCCTGGCGGCCGGCTACCGCAGCATCGACACCGCCGCGATCTACGGCAACGAGGCCGGCGTCGGCCGCGCCCTCGCCGAGGCCGGCGTGCCGCGCGAGGACCTGTTCATCACCACCAAGCTGTGGAACGCCGACCAGGGCTACGACGAGACCCTGCGCGCCTTCGACACCAGCCTCGCCAAGCTCGGCCTGGAGACCCTCGACCTGTACCTGATCCACTGGCCCACCCCGGCCAAGGACCGCTACCTCGACTCCTGGCGGGCCATCGAGCGGCTCGCCGCCGAGGGCCGGATCCGCGCCGCCGGCGTCTCCAACTTCCAGCCCGCCCACCTCCAGCGCCTGCTGGACGACAGCGAGCTCGTCCCGGCCGTCAACCAGGTCGAGCTGCACCCCGGCCTCCAGCAGGCCGAGCTGCGCGACTTCCACGCCAAGCACGGCATCGCCACCGAGGCGTGGAGCCCGCTCGCCCAGGGCGCCGTCCTGGACGACCCGGCGATCACCGCGATCGCCGAGCGCACCGGCAAGTCGCCCGCGCAGGTGGTGCTTCGCTGGCACCTCCAGCTCGGCAACGTCGTGATCCCCAAGTCGGTCACCCCGGCCCGCATCCGCCAGAACCTCGACGTCTTCGGCTTCGAGCTGACCGGCGAGGACATGGCCGCGATCGCCGCCACCGACCGCGGTCTGCGCACCGGCCCGCACCCGGACCAGTTCAACTGATCCTCCCGACGCCCCCGCTCCGCCCCCGGCCCACCGTCCGGAGCGGAGCGGGGGCGTCGTCCTTTTCCCCATCTGCCCTGCCCGGCCCCCAGCTCCCAGCTCCCAGCTCCCCGGAAGGATCCGTCATGGCCTCCCCCCACCCCGCCCTCGCCCGTCTCGCCCCCGGTGACGGAGGGCTCACCCTCGGCCTCGAACTGCCCCTCGACAACGACTGGGGCCCCGCGCGCGGGCGTGCCGACCGCGCGGCCGGCCGGCCCTTCGGCGTCCCCGACCTCACATCGCACACCGAGCGCGCCCGGCTGGCCGACCGGCTGGGCTTCGCCGCCCTGTGGCTGCGCGACGTCCCGCTCTACGACCCGCTCCAGTTCGGCGACGCCGGTACCGTCTTCGAGACCTTCACCCACCTCGGCCACCTCGCCGCCGTCACCGAGAACGTCGTCCTCGGCACCGCCGCGACCGTGCTGCCGCTGCGCGAGCCGCTGCTCGTCGCCAAGGCCGCCGCGACCGTCGACGTGCTGTCCGGCGGGCGGATGCTGCTCGGCCTGGCCAGCGGCGACCGCCCGGTGGAGTACCCGCTGTTCCGCCGCGACTTCCAGTCCCGCGGCGAGGCCTTCCGCGAGGGCGTCGCGACCCTGCGGGCCGCCTGGCGCGCCGGACCGCTGGAGCTGCCCGGGGTCGGCCTCGGCGCGGACCGGCAGCTGGAGGTGCTGCCGCGGCCGGCACACCCCGCGGGGATCCCGATCGCCGTCGCCGGCGGCGCGCAGCAGACCCCGGACTGGATCGCCGAGAACGTCGACGCCTCCCTCAACTACCCGCGCGAACTGGGCGCCCTGCGCATCAAGACGCGGGAGTGGCAGGCGCTGACCGGCGGCGGCAAGCCGTACCTGACGCCCATGGTCCTCACCCTCCAGGAGGACCCCGACGCCCCGGCCCGCCCCATCCGGCTGGGCCTGAGCACCGGCCGCCACGCCCTGGTGGAGCACCTCAAGACGATGGCCGGGCTGGGCGTCTCCCATGTCTCGTTCAACCTGCGCCCCAACGACCGGCCGGTCGAGGAGCTGCTGCACGAGCTCGCCGAGCACGTGCTGCCGCACTTCCCCACGCCCGAGTCCTTGCATTAGCCCGCGCATGCAACTATTGTTGGTGCACATAAGGGGCTCGCGCATCTAAGCAGAGCATCCGAATCCCCTCCCTCCTTCGCAAAGGAACTGTCATGTCCCTTACTGAAATCCTTCCCGGCAAGCTCGGCTTCGGGACCGCCCCGCTCGGCAACATGTTCCGCGCGATCCCCGACGAGGAGGCCCGCGCGACCGTCGAGGCCGCCTGGGACCAGGGCGTCCGCTACTTCGACACCGCCCCCTTCTACGGCGCCGGCCTCGCCGAGGAGCGGCTGGGCGAGGTCCTCGCCGGCAAGCCGCGCGACGCCTACGTGCTGTCCACCAAGGTCGGCCGCGTCATCCTCGACGAGAAGGAGGAAGGCGCCCGCGACCTCGGCGAGAAGGGCGGCCTGTTCGAGCACGGCAACCCGAACAAGATGCTCCACGTGTGGACCGCGGAGGCGACCGAGCGCTCCATCGAGGACAGCCTCAGGCGCCTGGGCACCGACCGGCTGGACATCGTCTGGGTCCACGACATCGCCCAGGACTTCCACGGCGACGCGTGGCTGAGCAAGTTCGAGGAGGCCCGCACCGGCGCCTTCCGCGTCCTGTCCCGCCTGCGCGACGAGGGCGTCATCAAGGCCTGGGGCCTGGGCGTCAACAAGACCGAGCCGATCGAGCTGACCCTCGCCCTCGACGAGCCCCAGCCCGACGGCTTCCTCCTCGCCGGGCGCTACACCCTCCTCGACCACGAGCACGCCCTCCAGCGCCTGCTCCCGATGGCCCAGGAGCAGAACGTGGACATGGTCGTCGGCGGCCCCTACAGCTCCGGCGTCCTCGCCGGCGGCACCCACTTCGAGTACCAGGCCGCCCCGCCGCAGATCATCGAGCGCGTCGGCCGGATCAAGGAGCTCACCGCGCGGCACGGCGTGTCCATCAAGGCCGCCGCCCTGCAGTTCTCCCTCGCCCACCCCGCCACCGCCGCCGTCATCCCCGGCGCCACCAAGCCGAGCCGCATCGCCGAGGACACCGCCGCCCTCACCGAGGCCGTCCCCGCCGCGTTCTGGCAGGACCTGCGCGCCGCCGGGCTGGTCAGCCCCGCCGCGCCGCTGCCCTACGGCGCCTGAGCACACCCGTCCAGACAGCACCAGGAGAAATCGTCATGGCCTCCACCACCGTCAGCCGCATTGTCCCCGCCACCCCCGAGAAGGTCTGGAGCCTCATCGGCGGCTTCGACGCCCTGCCCGACTGGCTCCCCTACATCCCCGAGAGCGTCGCCCTCGAAGGCGGCCGAGTGCGCCGCCTCGCCAACCCCGACGGAGACGTCATCATCGAACGGCTCGTCGACTTCAACGAGACCGAGCGCCAGTACAGCTACGCCATCCTCCAGGCGCCCTTCCCGGTCGACGGCTACGTCTCCACCCTCCGCGTCCACGCCGTCCCCGGCCGCGACGACGTCGCCGAGGTCCAGTGGTCCGGCCGCTTCAACCCCATGGGCGCCACCGAGCAGGAGGCCGTCGACCTCTTCCACGGCATCTACGCCGACGGCCTCGACGCCCTGCACCAGGCCCTCGCCGCCTGAACGGCGCCGTACCGCCTACGTCTCATCTCGCCCGCCACCCTACGTCCTCACCACCACCCCGGATCACGGCCCGGCTCGCCCCCCACACCGGCCGGCCGCCGACGACG
>NZ_JBEOSF010000049.1:0-64054 GCF_040302725.1 Kitasatospora sp. NPDC097605
CTGGTGGCGCTGCCGTTGCCCCAGGTGTCGGAGGACTTGGTGAAGACCTGGCCGGTGGCGTTGTCGGCGCAGCTCAGGCCGGGGCGGCCGGGGTCGCGCAGGGAGTAGGAGCTGCCGGAGCCGGTGGTGTTGATGGTCGGCGAGGGGCCGTTCCATTTGCTGTTGAGGGTGCCGGCCCGGACGTCGTCGTAGCTGTCGATGACCTCGCCGGTGGCGGCGTCGACGAAGACGTGCAGGGTGCTCGGAGCGGTCGCGGTGCGGCCGGTGAGCACGGTCTCCCAGGCGAGCCGGCCGCTGTCGCCGTCCTTGACGCGCACGACCAGGCGGCGGGACTCGACGGAGTCGACGACGGCGAGCTTGGTGCGCGCGGTCTTCTCGGCCTTCTGGGCGCTGATCCGGGCGCTGGTGGCACTGCCGATCCGGCCGGTGGCGGCGGACTGCAGGCCGCGGACCCTGCCCTGGGAGTCGGCGAGCACGACGGCGTCGCCGCCGACCACGGGCAGGCCGTGGTAGCTGCGCTCGTAGGCCACGGAGTAGAGCCCGCCGACCCAGGGGGTGACGTTGGTGCGCTCGTAGGTCTCGTCCGGGCCCTTGGCCAGCGCGTCCAGGCCGGCCGCGGCCGCGGCGTCGGCGGCGTTGACGGCGGCGGCCAGCGCGCTGGGCGGCGTCGGGGCGGGGGCGGCGGTGGCCGGGCCCGCGGTGGCGGCGATCGTGCCGGCCAGGACGGTCAGGGTGGTCGCGGCGGTCAGCAACCGGCCCGCGGTGGCACTGCGTTTCATCGAGGCTCCTAGCGTGTGGGGGTCCTCGATCGCGGAAGGAACGGCTCATGGCGCACCGCGGGGCCGTGTGTGGGGACGGCCGTGCGGGCCGTCCGCGCTCGGGTGCTCGAACCCTCACATGGCGTCATGCTCCGGTCAACGATTGGTGCGTGTGAGACGACGGGTTGGCAAGTTCCGTCAAGCCGCCGACCGGTGGCGCGCGGCTGCCCGAACGGGCCGGGGATTGGGGGTCCCGGACCGGCTGCCGGTAGCGTGAGCTGCGGGTTCGGCGGGATGCCGGGCCGGATCGCGGTGCGGGGGAGTCAGAGTGGGCGTGGAGACCGACGAGTTCGCCGGGATGCTGAGGGCGCTGAAGGAACGCTCGGGCCACAGCTACGGCGTGCTCGCGGCCCGGCTGCACACCAGCACCTCCACCCTGCACCGCTACTGCAACGGCGCGGCCGTCCCCACCGAGTACGCGCCGGTGGAGCGGTTCGCCCGGGCCTGCGGGGCGAAGGGCGAGGAACTGGTCGCGCTGCACCGCCACTGGATCGTGGCGGACGCGGCGCGGCGCCGGGAGGCGGGCACGGCGGCACCGAAGCCCCGGCCGGCTCCGCCCGCGCCCGCCCCGGCGACGGCACCGCCCGCCCCGGCGCCGGCGCCGGGACCGGTGCAGCCGCCGGGGCTTCCCGCGGCGCCCCGCCGACGCCGGGTCAGGGCGCTGCTCGGCGCGGTGCTCGCGGTCGTCCTGGTCGCCGCCGTCTCCGCGTTCGTCCTGCACGGCCGCGGCGGACCCGTCGCCCTCCCGCCCGCCGCCCCCGACACCCCGGCGGCCGAACCGTCCGCCACCCCGACCCCGTCCGCCACGCCGACCGCCACCCCGACCCCGAGCGCCACGCCGCCGGCCCCGGCCCCCGCCGCCCCGGCACCGGTCGAGGAGGCCCCCGCCCCCTTCCACGTCAACGTCCTGACCGACAACTGGGGCAGCCCCTGCGGCCAGTGGTTCCTCTCCGCCCGCTCCCCGTCCCAGGTCGCCGCGCCGCCGGACAACCCCGCCGACATCGACAGCTGGGCCGCCGCCCAGCAGGGCGTCCCCGGCGGGCACCTGCGGCTGCAACTGACCGCCCAGGGCGCCGGTGCCACGCCCGTCGTCCTGCACGCCGCGTACATCCAGGTCGTCAGTACCCGCCCGGCCTCCAAGGGCAACGCCTACACCCCCGGCGCCGGCTGTGGCGGCGGCCTCACCCCGGCGGCCTTCGCGGTGGACCTCGACTCCTCCGCGCCCCGGGCCACCCCGGTGCCGGGCCTGGACGACACCGGCAAGCGCACCCGCTCCGACTTCCCCTACCGGGTCTCCGCCACCGACCCGCAGGTCCTCGACATCGACGCCACCACCGTCTCCCAGGACGTCTCCTGGTACCTCGACCTGGTCTGGAGCAGCGGCGACCGCCAGGGCCGGCTCCGCGTCGACGACCACGGCCGCCCGTTCCGCACCACCGGCATCCGCGACGCGGCCGCCTGGTCCCACGACGGGAAGAGCTGGTCCCGGACCGAACCGGACCTCTGAGCGGAGCCGGGCGCCGCGCCGGCGTCCCGGGGCGACCGCGGTGGCCCACCCGAGGCTTGCCGGGCCGGGTGGGTGGGAAAGGACGGGCCAGGGGCCCGGGGCGGGCGGCGGGGCGCGGAACAGGGGGAGGGCGCGTGACGAGTCGTGGTGTCCGTGCGGCGCGGCGCGGAGCGGTGGGACTGGCGGCCTGGTGGCTGTGGATGCCGCTGCTCGCGCTCGTCGTCCGGCTGGTCAAGCACGTCGTGTTCGGCGGGTTCGGTCAGCAGGACCAGAGCTATGCGCTGCTGATCGAGCGGGAGTTCCTGCCGCACGGCGGCGTGCTGGACGCGGCGCCGCTGTTCTGGTTCTGGATCGCCGTCGGGCTCTGCGGCACGGTGTGGGCGGTCGTGGCCGTCGCGGAGGACGCCGGCGCCGACCTCGGCGGGTGGAAGGTGCGCCTGACGGTGGCGGTGGTGGCACTGGCGGTGGTGGGCTCGCTGGTGCGTGCCGGCACCGGGCTGTGGGACGACGACAAGGACGAGGGCCGCTTCTACGCGGCGGCGACCGTGCTCGACGTCCCGGCCACCGGCGCCGGCACCCCGCGCTCGGTGCTGCCGGTGACCGAGCACACCCGCCCGGGCGACGGCGGCCGCTGCGACCTGGTGGGCACGGCGGACGTACCGGCCTGCGTGAAGACCGCGCCGATGCCGGACTTCGACTTCGAGGCGCGCACCGCCTCCTACGCGGCGGCGACCAAGGCGCTCACCGACAGCGCGGGCCTGACCTCCGGCGTCCACCTGCTGGGCCGCAGCCTGCACTACCTGCCCGACGCCGCGCGCGGCGGCGGGGTGTGGACGGCGGTCCTGGACGGCTCCGGCGAGCAGCCGATGGAGGGCGTCGCCGTCTGGGACGGCCGCTCGAACTCGGTGTCCACCTGCGCCTTCGGCGGCGAGCACGCCTTCGGCCGGGCCTTCGCCGGGACGGGGGCCGTCAGCCTGCGCAACCTGCTGGCCGAGCGCTTCCCGGAGCTGGTCTACGGCGACAACGACATCCAGGGCTACTGCGACGGCGCCGAGCCCCGCACCGCCCGGCCGGTGGTGGTGATCTCGGTGTCGCGGCAGATCGGCTTCCGGCAGCGCACGGTGCGCGAGCCGGCCGGCGTGCTGGTGCTGCGCGGCTCCCCGGACGGGCGCCCGGACGTGACGTACCGGCCGACCGTGGCCCCGGGCGAACTGCCGACGGCGGTGTACCCGACCTCGGCGGTCCGCTCGCAGATCCACGAGGTGCAGTGGCTCGGCGGCCGCGGTGCCAAGGACGACCGGGGCTTCGGCTACGCGCACACCTCGGCGGCGACCAACGCCACCAACCCGGGCGAGTTCCTGCTGCGTTCGAAGGCGGACGGCCACCTGTACTACGTCACACCGCTGGTGCCGAGGGAGAGCTCCTCGCAGCTGGTGGTGGCGTTCGCCGTCGTCCAGGCCGACCGCGCCGGCGGGGGCCTCAACGACCTGCACGTCCATGTGCGCGGCGACGACGCCCCGTCGGTGAACCTGGACGTGCTGGCCAGCCGGATGGTGTCGTACATGGCGCAGCAGACGGCGATCACCATCAGCGCCGGGCCGGGCGGCGCGCTCCAGGAGATCATCCCGTTCGGCCGGGACATGTGGCGCGGCTTCGTGGACTTCAACGGGCAGACCCAGGACTACATCGACCTGTCGGGCGACGCCACGGTGACGCCGAACCTGGTGTCGCTGAACGGCAGCATCACCCCGCCCGGCAGCCAGCCGTCCCCGGCCCCGTCCCAGTCCCAGTCCCAGTCCCCGGGCCCGACTCAGTCCCCGGCCCAGCCCGTCCCACCGGCGGGCGGTTGCGGCGACGATCCGGCCCGGCTGACGACCGCACAACTCGCCGCCTGCGTCGCGGAGTTGTCCAAGACCCTGCAGGGGCGGGTCCAGGACCAGGCGAGCCCCCACCCCTGACCCGCCGCCGGCCCCCCCGGGGACGGTCCCGCCTCAGCGGCGGCGCCGTCCCCGGGGCGGCGCCGGATCCAGCGGGAGCCGGTCGCCGGTGGCGCCGACCTCCAGCCGTCCGTAGTCCGGGTGGTCCAGCCGGTGGTGGACGTAGATCTGATCGGCCCACGGCGGGTCGAACGGGGTGAACGCCCGCAGGCCCAGGACCCGTCCGATGGGCCGGTCGGGATGGGCGGCGTTGAAATCGGCGACCGCGGCGCCCTCGCCGATCCGCTCGACGGTGCCCGGCAGGTCGTCGAGGTAGCAGGTGACCCGGGGCAGCAGATGCCCGTGCGCGGGCCCCCGGAACAGACCGAGCGCCGTCGCCGTCGAGGAGCAGTAGTCCAGATCGAGGGCGATGAAGCCGACCGGATGGTCGCGCAGCACCTCGGCGTGCGCGTCCAGGTACGCGGGCAGCGTCCGCGCGAGGTCGCCGATCACCAGCTCGGTCGCCCCCAGCCGGGCGCGCAGCCGGTCGTGGTCCATCGGGTAGTAGCCGGGGGCGAACAGGTACGGAAGGTCCCGGGGGTCCGCGGCGGCGGGCAGCCCCGCCCCGCTGTCGAAGCCGACCACCCGCACCGCCACCCCGGTGGCGGCGGCGTAGTACCGGGCGTGCTCGGCGAGCGCCAGCAGCCCGTTGCCGCCGGCCACCCCGAACTCCACCACCGTGACGCCCCGGTGCCCCAGCCGCGCCGCCGACTCGGTGGCCCGCCGCACGCCGTACGCGTAGTGCGGCCGCTCGACCAGGCCGAACCGGTACGCCGACGCCGTCCCGACACCGGGCAGCCGGCGCAGCAGCCGGTTGCGCGCCGCGGTACGGGTACCGGACTTCGACCAGTCCCACAGCACGTCCGCCAGCCCTCCGGAGGGCCGCCGGCCGAACGGATGCCCCTTCTGGGCGGTCGTCCTCGAACCCCTGCTGCGCACCACGGTCCTCCCTCAGCGCGACGACGCGTTCGAAGCCATCCTTCCCTTCCGCGCCCCGCGCCGAATCGGACCTCCGGCCGTCCGCTCCGGGCCGGGCACCGGTCCGTCGGCGTTTCCGGGCAGCCTGTATGTTGATCACCCGCCGGTGCCCATCACCATCGTCAACACCGGCTCGCAGAACGCCTCGCTCCAAGGCGCGGCCCTGCCCTTCGTCCGCGCCGCCGACGGCGGTCTGCTGACCCTGCTGATCGACGGAAGCGGACGGATGAAGCTCCCCACCGGGGTCGTGGCTCCCGGCCAGGAGGTCACCAGTCTGACCGCGTACGCCCTGCCGGCCACCGCGGCCGACTCGTTCTCCGTCGAGTTCGCCTACGGCTCCGGCACACAGCGCAAGAACGTCGTCTGGTCCGGCCCGGCCGGCTGACCCGGCCCGCGGCGAGTGCCGACCCCGTCATGCCTCGTCAGCCCTCGTCAGCGGCTCGCGCGGTAGGACCGGAAGCACAGTCGATCATCCTTGTCCGGCGCCTCCGCGACCCCCCCAGACTCGACGTCCTCCACTCTCCCCGGCTCCGTGCTGCCCCGCGCGGCCGCCGGGAGGTGGCGTGGCAACGGACGAAGGGGGTTCAGGTGGATCAGGACGCGGTGCTGCGGGCGCGGATGCTGCTGCTCAGCACGGACCGGCGGGTGCTGCGGGGACCGCGGGGGCTGTGGGCCTCCCGGGTGCTGACGCAGGTCTCGCCCGAGGTGTGCGGATCGAAGTCGAAGCGGGTGCCGGTCGACGCGACGCGGTTCCCCGAGGTGAGCGGGCTGCCGCGGGCCCGCCTGGCGCTGCTGGAGGAGGCGGTCGCGACGGCCCGGGCGCGGGATCGGCAACCCGTTCCGCGACCGGGTGCTCGCCCTCGCGCCGGCGGCCCGCGAGGCGGAGCCCCGGGCCGCCGGGTAGCCCCGCCGCCCGGGCCGCACGGTCACCCGTCGGACGCGTGTCACCGGCCGGGCGGCCCGGTCGTGCGTAGCGTTGGTCCGGTGGTGATGAACGAGGTGATGGCGTGAGTTCCGACGGGCGGCCGGCCGGGTCACCGGACGAGGGGGAGCGGCCGGAGCTGCGGCTGGACCTGGGGGAGCAGCTGGAGGGCGTCGCCGTCCAGCTGCGCGCCCTGGCCAGGGCGAAGAACCGGCTGCAGGGGCTGCTGTCCGCGGTGCTGGCCATCGGCGGTGACCTGGACCTGCCCGTGGTGCTGCACCGCATCGTCACCACGGCCATGGACCTGGCCGGCGCCCACTACGGCGCGCTCGGCGTCCTCGCCCCTTCGGGTGACCACCTGGAGCGGTTCATCACCGTCGGCCTGACGGAGGAGGAGTACGCGGCGCTCGCCGGGATCGACTTCCCGCACGGGCGCGGCGTGCTCGGCCACCTGATCCGCCACCCCGAGCCGCTGCGGGTGGACGACATCCCCGCCCACCCGGCGTCGGTGGGCTTCCCGCCCGGCCACCCGCCGATGCGGACGCTGCTCGGCGTGGCGATCACCGTCCGCGGCGAGATCTACGGCGACCTCTACCTCGCCGAGCGCATCGACGGCCGGCCGTTCGACGAGGACGACGAGGAGATCGTCCGGGCCCTCGCGGGCGCGGCCGGCATCGCCATCGAGAACGCCCGCCTGTTCGGCTACATGCGTGACAGCGCGGAGCAGTTCCAGCGGCTGCTGCTGCCCACGCTGCCGGACCTGGTCCCGTTCTCCGGGGCCGCGGTCTACCGCACCGCCGCCGAGCCGGCCGGCGTCGGCGGCGACTGGTACGACGCCGCCGTCCTGCCCGACCGGGCCTGCGTGGCCGTCATCGGCGACGTGGTCGGCCACGACCTGCAGGCCGCCGCCGCGATGGCCCAGGCGCGCAACATGCTCCGCGCGCTGCTCTACGACCGCAGGACCCCGCCCAGCTCGGTGCTGACCCAGCTCGACCACACCGTGGGCGCCATCACCGACCTGCCCGTCACCACCGCGTGCCTGGCCCGGATCGAACCCGCCGCCGACGGCTGGACCCTCCACTGGAGCACCGCCGGCCACCCGCCGCCCCTGGTCCTCACCCCCGACGGGCGCGCCCGGTACGTGGAGGGCGAACCCGGCATCCCGCTGGGTGTCGACCCCGACCTCCACCGCCCCGACCACACCCACCCGCTGCCCTCCGGCAGCACCGTGGTGCTGTTCACCGACGGCCTCGTCGAACACCCGGAGCGCTCCCTCGACGAGGGCCTGGCCGCGCTGGCCGCGCTCGCCGCCGCCCACGCCGACCGGCCCCTGGACGACCTCGTCCGCATCCTCGCCGACCACCACCCGAGCGACGGCCACGACGACATG
Organism: Kitasatospora sp. NPDC097605; assembly: GCF_040302725.1. NCBI lineage: Bacteria > Bacillati > Actinomycetota > Actinomycetes > Kitasatosporales > Streptomycetaceae > Kitasatospora > Kitasatospora sp. NPDC097605. The sequence continues at coordinate 7,592 of NZ_JBEOSF010000049.1, forward strand.
GCCATCCTCGCCATCCGCACACCCGTCCCCACCGCCACCCCCACCGTCACCCCCACCGAACAGCCCTGAGGGGCGGGAGGGCCGCCATGTCCGTGTCCCGTTCACGCGCCGTCGCCCGTGCCGTCGCCCGCGCCGCGACCGTCGCCGCCTCGGCCGCCGCCGCGCTCGCGCTGACCGCCGCGCCGGCCCTCGCGCACGTCGAGGTCGAGTCGGACGACGCCCGGGCCCTGGCGGCGAACGTCACGGTCACCTTCACCGGTGAGGCGGAGTCCGACACCGCGGGTCTCGCGAAGGTCCAGGTCGTCCTGCCGGAGGGGATCGCCCCCGGTGACGTGGCCCTCGCCGGCGCCCCCGCCGGCTGGACCTTCGCCGCCACCGCGGACGGCTACACGGTCGGCGGCCCCGCGCTGGCGGTGGGCCAGGACGCCGTGCACCGGATCACGGTCAGGCGGCTGCCCGACACGGACCGGCTGGTCTTCAGGACGCTGGAGACCTACGGCGACGGCCACGTCGACCGCTGGATCGAACCGCCGGGGGACGACGGCGTGGAGCCGGCCCACCCGGCACCCGTCCTGAGGCTCGCGCCGGCCGCGGCCGGTACCACCTCGCTGCCCCCGACCACGGCCGCGCCGAGCCTCCCGCCCGCCGCCGCCGGTGAGGGCGGCGGCTCGTCACCCGCGGTCCCCGTCGCCCTCGCCGTCGGCGCCGCCTTCGTGCTCGCCGCCGCCCTCGGCGTCCGGCGGTGGCGGCGCGCACACGGCCGGGGTCCGGCGGGCTGACCGGGTCGCCATGGCCGGGGGCCGTACCCGTCCGGACTCCCCGAGCGGCGTACGGCGGCCCGGCCTACCGTGGAAGGGGAGCCCGCCGTGGCCCGGCTCCACCGGGCCGGGGACGCGCCCGTGGAACGGGGGCCGCCGTGCATGAGCCCGTGATCGCCACCGCCCTGCTGATCGCCCTGACCGCCTGCTGCACGGTCCACTGCGTCCTCGGCGCCGTGGGCCGTGGCTGCCCGGACCGCCGGCTGGAGCCGAGCGAGATCGTCATGGCCCTCGCCATGGCCGGGATGATGGCACCGGCGTTCGACCCCCTGTCACCCGTCCTCTGGGCGGCGCTGCTCGCCGCCTCGGTGGTCCGGCCGGCACTCCTCCTGGCGGGGCGGCTGTGCCGCCGACCCCGCACGGCGTTCGCGGGCGCCTGGGGCCACTACCCCCACCACGTCCTCAGCGCGGCCGCGATGGCCGCGCTGGTGCTGTGGACGGAACCGGCGCACCGGCACGCCGGTGGCGCGGCCGCCCACGGCGCTGCCGCCTCCGCCGCGCCGCAGTGGGCGCTGCTCGCCCTGGCCGGGTACTTCCTGCTCTACGCCGTCCGGGCGGCCGGCTCGCTGCTGCCCCGGCCGGCCGCCGGCGCCCGGCTCACCCGGGTCGGTGAACCGGCCGTCCTGGCCTCCTCCGGCCTGGTCGCCGCCCGGCGCACGGTGATGGCGGTGGGCATGTTCTACATGCTGCTGGCCATGAGCTGACGGCGCTCCGGCCGCCGGCCGGGTCACGCGCCCTCGCGCCGCACCGCCAGGAAGCTCGCGGTCTGCCCGGCCGGCGCGCCCCCGTGGGGCTCCGCCCGCAGCACCGTCCCGGCGAGGACCACCCGCTGGCCGACACCGGCCTCCCAGTGGGGCAGGATGCCGCCGTCGTACTCGTAGTGGAAGTCCGCGATCGGCGGCCGGCCCCGGCCACTCAGGGTGAACGAGACCCGGGACGAGGCCGACGCCTTGCCGGTCACATCCATGACGATCAACGGCTGCTCGCCCGGATCCGAGAGGATCAGCTCGCCGCTCACCGTGCCGTCCGGTACGGCCGTCAGCTCCAGCTGGGCCTGCGCGAACCGGAGCCGGTTGAAGTCGTCGACGGGGTCCGGCAGGTCGAGGAAGCTCCGGTAGGTGTACGTACCGGTCAGATCGGTGACGTTCATGTCGTCCTCCTGGACGGGGGTGAGGGATCGGGCACCTCGCTCCAGACTCCTGCGGTCACCGGGTTCCGCCAGCGCTGCGCGTCCGGACAGCGCCCGCGGTTCACCCGCTCGAACGCTTGTCGGCGAAATGCCTTTGGGGCGGTCGCCGCCACCGGTACGAATCCGGGGCGCCCCCCGAGGGCGTCCCGCCCAAACCCAGGAGTGACATGTCGAACGGTACGTTCGTGCGACGAGACGCGAGCAAGATGACCGAATGGGACCCGGTGCTGTACTGGTACGCCCGGGCCGTGGGGAGGATGCAGCAGCGGGCCCTGCCCGACCCGACCGGCTGGGTCTTCCAGGGCTGCATCCACGGCGTCCCGCCCACCATCACCGAGACGAACGAGGCCTTCAGCCAGTGTCCGCACGGCGGCTGGTTCTTCCTGCCGTGGCACCGGGGCTACCTCTGGTACTTCGAGCGGATCGTCCGGGCCACCATCAAGCAGATCGCCGCCGAGGAGAACATCACCCCCGACCCCTCCGCCACCTGGGCGCTGCCCTACTGGAACTACGCGCTGGACGCCCCCAGCGGGATCCCGCCCATCAAGTTCACCTCGCGCGCGCTGCCGGCGGCCTTCCGCAACCCGAAGATGCCCGACCACCCGGGCAGCACCAACCTCACCGTCGACAACCCGCTCTTCCTGCGGGACGACCTGGAGCCGGCCACCGAGGACGACTTCTGGCAGACCCCGCACCGGGCCAAGGGGAAGAACTCCGCCTTCGAGGTCCTCCGCTACCCCGACCTCAACCCTTTCACGGCGATGAGCGAGACGATCTTCTCCTCCACGAAGAGCCGCTCGACCGTCCAGCCGACCTTCGGCAGCGAGATCAGCTACACCGTCATGCCCCACTTCCAGCGCGGCTTCGGCGAGCTGGAGAACGTCCCGCACAACCAGGTCCACGGCGGTGTGGGCGGCTGGATGGGCCGGGTGGAGGGCTCGGCCCGCGACCCGATCTTCTGGCTCCACCACGCCAACATCGACCGGCTCTGGTCGGGCTGGCTGGGCAAGGGCAACAAGAACCCGGACCACACGTCGTGGCTGGACCACGAGTTCATCTTCTTCGACGAGACCGGGCAGCAGAAGCGGACCACCGGCAAGGCGGTCCTGAACGACGCGGGCAACTACTCGTACGAGTCGCTGACCGAGGGGTCGGGCACCCGCGTGCTGCTCGCCCCGCCCGCCACGGCCCCGCAGCCGGGCTCCCGGGTCCTGGCGGCCTCCGCCGCCAACCCCCGCCGGCAGCTCGACGTCCAGGCCGCGACGACGGTGTCCCTGGAGCCGGGCGGGGTCCAGGAGGCCATGCGCTCGCTCGTCGCCGCCGACGAGCCGCAGACCAACCTCATCCTCACCGTGCACAACGTGCACACCAACCTGCCGCCCGGGACGCCGTTCCACGTCTTCCTCAACGGCCCCGAGGGCGACCTCGACCCGGAAGGCCCCTACTTCGTCGGCTGGATCTCCTTCTTCGGGATGTCCGGGGACGAAGGCCACGACGCGAGCTACGACGTCACCGAGCAGGTCCAGCGCCTGACGGAGCAGGGCCTGCTGCCCGACGGCCCCCTCACCGTCTCGATCGTGCCGTCCATCCCCCAGCCCCCGACCGCCGGCCCGAAGCCCGGCTTCGAGAGCGTCAGCCTCACCAGCATCTGAGCGACCGCCGGCCTGGTCGAAGGCTGGACGCCCGCCTCCCGATCGAGCTGTACCTGTGATTCCGGAGCCGGGTGCCGCAGGCCCGCGGCACCCGGCTCCGGAACGCGCCGCGGCTCAGCCCCCGGCGGGGGTGGGGACGCCGGGGCCGCTGCTCGGGGGCGTGGTCGGCCGGGGCATGCAGGGCTTGGTCGAGGTCGGGGCGGGCGAGCCCGGCGTGGGCGTGGGGAAGTCGCACTCGTTGGGGTACATCGGCCCGATCATCGAGACGCGCTGGACCTGGTAGGGGCCCTGCCCGTACCAGCCGTGGAAGGTGACGGTCACCTCGTGCACGTCGCCGATGACGAGGGTCGTGGCCAGGGACTTCGAGGCGGGTCCGTTGTCCCAGAGCGTCACCTCGCCGGTGTCCGTCCCGGTGCCGGAGACGGTGACGAAGGTGTACGCGCCGGACATGCGGGCCGAGAAGGCGTACCTGGTGCCGGGCACGACCGTGACTGTCTGCGTGCAGCCGGCGTAGTCCTGTCCGTCGGGACGGCCCTCGATGCCCTGGTCGGTCCGGACGAACTCGCCCCGGCAGGACCAGCCCCGCTCCAGCGGGCCGCTGAAATCGCCGTTCTTGATCCAGTCCAGGGGCGCCGGCTGGGCGGTGGCGGAGCCGTGCGCGGCGAGGGCGGCCGTGCCGGCCAGGACGACGGCGGTGAGGCCGGCGCCGAGCGGTGCGCCGCGGGCGTGACGCGGGCGGGGGCGGGATGAGCGCATGGCGTCTCCGAAGGTGGGGGAGTGTCCGGACGGTCCAGGGGGCGGCCGGCCGTCAGGGGATGTACGTGCGCCGGCAGCTGGGGGTCGGCGACGGGGTGCCGTTGCCGCCGGTCGGCGACGGCGGCCGGGTGCTCGGCTCGCCGCACGGGCTCGGCTCGTAGCCGGGCCCGATGAAGGACACCCGCCCCACGTCGTAGAACGCCTGCTCGTACCAGCCGTGGAAGTAGACGGTCAGATCGGTGGTGTCCGGCCCGGTGGTGACCTGCAGCGAGAGGCTGTTCCAACCGCTCTGGCTCGACCAGGTGTAGGCGCTCTCGCCGGCCGTGCCGGTGACGCCGACGAAGGCGAACGAGCCGCGCACCGTGGCGTACAGCGTGTAGCTGGAGTTCGGTTCGACCCGGACCCGCTGGGAGCACTTCGCGTTGCTGTCGGCGGTCGGAAGGCCGTGCACGTAGTGGTCGTGGGGGATGCTGCTGGGCCAGACGTTGGGCTCGCAGTTCCAGACCCACGGGAACGAGTCGAAGGCCCCGTTGACGATCAGGTCGACCCTGGGGAGCGGGTTCGCCGCCGTGGCGGCCAGTCCGACGGTGGAGGCGGCCGCGGTCAGCGCGGCGACGGCGAGGCCGACGGGCAGCCGGGAGCGTCGGCTCCGGTGGACGGGGCGGGGGCGGGCGGGTGCACGCATGCCATCTCCGGGTGGGGGAGTGCCGATGGGGGCAGCAGTGCGAGGGAGTGGTCCACACCATGGTGGACGCGCGCGCCACCGTCAAGGGTCCGGACCGCTACCGTCCGTCTGTGAAGTACGAGATGACGTCGCGTCAGATCGACGAGGCGCCCGATCGCGCCACGGCCGGCGGCCGCTCCTCGGCACCCCCGGTCACGCTTCTGCGAGGATCGATCCTCAACGGCGTGGATCCCGACACCGCCTGGGAGCGGATCGAGCGGGCTCGCGGGCTCGCCGTGCCGGACACGGCCGAACAGCGGGAGTGGACGGTGGGACTGCTCGCCCACGTGTGAGCCGGGTGCCACTCCCGCTGTTCGGCCGCCGTCGTCCGCCGGGTCAGTACGAACCCGATCCGATCTCCGCGACCGCGCCCGGCCGCTCCGGCCGCCAGCCGAGGGCGGTGCGGGCGGCGGCGCCGCTGACGCTCTGGTCGAGCGCGAGGGCGTCCGCGAAGAGCGGGCCGAAGATCTCGGCGGCCTGCTCCACGGGCACCGCGTGCGGGGCGACGGGCACCCCGGCCGCCTGGCCGGCGGCGCGGGCGAGCTCGCGCACCGGGACGGACGACTGGCCGACGCCGTGCCAGACGGTGCCGGCCTCGGCCCGTTCGACGGCGGCCACGAACAGCTCGGCCAGGTCGTCCACGTGGACGGTCGGCCAGCGCACGCCCTCCTCGCCGTAGTACTCGGGCGCCCCCTGCCGGCGTGCCCGGTCGACCAGGATGGCGGGGATGCCGCCGCCGCGGCCGTACACGATGCCGGGCCGCACGACGACCGCGCGCACGCCCTCGGCGGCCTCGGCCAGCACCCGCTGCTCGATCCGCGGCCGGTAGCCGACGATGCCGATCGGGTCGGTCGGGGTCTGCTCGCCGACCTCCTGGGCCTCGCCGGTGGCGCCGAGCACCCAGACGCCGCTGGTGTAGACGAAGGGGCGGCCGGTGCCGCGCAGGGGAGTGGCGAGTGCCTCGATCACGGCGGTGTCGACGTCGACGTCGCCGCTCGGGGGAGCGAGGTGGATCACGGCCTCGATGTCGGGGGTCACCGCGCCGGCCAGCGAGGCCGGGTCGGCGGTGTCGCCGACCAGCTGGGCGTGCCAGCCCCGGCCCGGCCGGGGCTCGGCGCCGCGGGTGAGCGCGACGACCTGGTGGCCGGCGGCGACGAGGTGTTCGGTGACGGCGGAACCGATGTAGCCGGTGGCGCCGGTGAGCAGGACCTTCATGAGAATCCCCCAATGTCAAAAATTTCGATGTCGAAATTATAGGCACGGGTGATCCGTCGCGTCAAATACTTCCACGTCGAAATGTTAGACTCCCCGCATGACGGAACAGCAGCCGCACCAGCACGACGGGGTCGACCGCATCACCGCGCAGTGGTACGCGGTCCGGCCCGACCTGGACACCTCGCCGATGGCCGTGATCGGCCGCGTCTCACGCGCCTCGCGTCTGCTGGAGCGCGGGATCAAGGAGAACCTGGCCCTCCACGGCATCGAACCCTGGGAGTTCGACGTGCTGGCCACCCTGCTCCGCTCCGGCCCGCCGCACGTGCTCACCGCCGGCGAGCTCAGCTCGGCCGCGATGGTCAGCTCCGCGGCGCTCACCAACCGCATCGACCACCTGGTGGAGAAGGGCCTGGTCGACCGGGCCGTCGACCCCGCCCACCGCCGCCGGGTGCTGATCTCCCTGACCGACGGCGGCCGGGAACTGGCCAACCGCCTCGTCGAACACCACCTCGCCGGCGAGGAACGCCAGCTCGCCGGGCTCACCGCCACCGAACGCGACCAGCTCGCCGGCCTGCTGCGCCGGGTCCTGGTCACCCTCGGCGACCACGTCGAGGACCCGGCCCGGCGGTAGTCCGGAAACCCGCGGTCGGCCGAGACGGCGACCACCGCCGCGCCGGGGGCGGCCCCTCCGGTGGCCGGAGCCGCCCGGGCGTGCTCGGCGGAGCTCCAGCAGGACCGCCGGGAGGGCGGCCTCCCGGCGGCCGTGCGGCGCACTGCGGGAACTCCTCGACGACCCGGGCCACCGGTTCTATGGCGGCCGTCCGGTCGCACCGGTCCGACATCTCGGCCCACCGTGCGCCCGGCTCCACCGGTGGAAAGGGAGGGCCGCGGTCCGAATGGTCCCGGAGCCGCATTCGATCATTGCTTCGGAGATCACCGGACTCGCGCACCCGACGCACCCTTGCCGGTATCCCTCCCGTGACTATCATGTTCACACACTGGATATCCGTGGCCAGGGGGGATGGACCATGTCCGATGGGTATGCGGCAGGGCCGACGTCGATCAACGGAAATGCCAACCTGTTGCTGGAGATCGCCGGCCTGCTGCGCGCCGGACGCCTCGACGGGGAGCTCGGGACGGCCGCGCGCCAGCCCCGGTCGCACGCCGAAGTCGCGGCCAAGGTCGAGGAGTTCGCCCGGTTCGCGGTCGACAACTACGACGACCTGGTGGTCCTGCTGGCCGCGCTGTCGACCGCCCTGAAAACCACCGGAAGCGGCTACACCCAGGTCGAGGCCGCCATCGCCGCCAATCTCGCGGAATTCGTCGACTCCTCCCGCTACACCCCGCCGACCTCGGTCGGGATGGTCTGACCGGTGACCTATTACGCGGACGTCAAATTCCTCGACTCCTGCAATGCGCCGCTCATCGAGCGCAATGCCGCGGAATTCAAGCGGATGTGCACGCTGCTGCACTCCGTGCGGCCGTCGGTGAAGAAGGCGAACGAGCTGCACTGGACCAGTGACCACCGGCCGCAGTTCGACGCCCGTCTCAAGGACGTGGAGGGCCTGGTCAACGGCCTGTACGCCGGCTTCGAGCTCGCCTACCACGCGCTGCTGGAGTACGCCGACGCCGTCGAGCTGGCGCAGGGTCACCTGAAGGCCGGCCAGGAGGCGTCGCGGCTCCTGGCCGGCGTCATCGCGCGCAAGGGCACCGCGGTGACCCGGGAGGCGCAGAAGGCCGAGCCGATGCGGCAGTGGGAGGACCTGCGCGCCACCACCGGGTTCCTCGACTTCCTCGCCGAGCTGACCGTCGACGTCGACGACATCAGGGACGAGGCGAACCGCCTGCACGACCAGGCCTCGGAGGCGTTCACCAGGGCCCGGGACGTCGAACTGGAGGCCCGCAGGACCTGCGTCCTCAATCTGAAGACCGCCCGCGAGGCCGTGCCGGACTTCCGCGTCACCTACCCGGACGCCAGGGCGCTGATGGAACGCGTGGACGCGCTGGTGGCCGCCGAGGTCGCGGAGGCGGGCGCGGACCCCAACGTCCGGCTGCCGGGCAGCGGACCGAAGAGCGACGTCATCCCCATGACGGGCCCGAACGTCGTGGTCAGCGCACAGCTGGCGCGGATCAACGCCCTCTGCGACGGGCTGCCGCCGGGCGTCAACAACAGCTACTGGCACACCACCACCTCGGACCAGGACCGCCAGGAGTGGATCAAGGCCAACAGCACGATCATCGCCGCGGCCGCCAGGCAGAGCGGGCTTCCCCCGGACATGCTCGCCGGGATCGCCTGGCAGGAGGTCGGCGGGAAGGGCCGGGTCTGGGACGATCTGGCGGGCGCGGGCAGGTACGTCGCCGACCAGCCCTGGTTCCCGGTGATCCCGGAGAACCTCCCGGGCCGGCTCGGCGGTGCCCCGGACACCACCTCGTACGGGCCGCTGTCCATCCAGGTCCGGCGGGCGGCGGAGGTGCTCGGCTACAACCCGGCGACCCTCAGCGACGACCAGCGCCACGAGGTGGTCAGGGCGCTGCAGAACCCGGCCACCAACATCTTCATCGCCTCCGGTTACCTGGCCCAGCTGAAGGCGGAGAGCCCGTTCGCCGACGTCCCCGCCGACCGGATGACCCCTGCCCAGTACCAGGAACTGGCGGCCCGCTACAACGGCGGTCCCTACTACGCGGGCGGCGACGCCCAGGCGTACGGCCGGGGGTTCATGAACGACCTCGACCGGGCCCGGGAGGCGATGAAGTGAGCCCGTCCCCCGGGAGGGCCCGGCGCGCTCCCTCGGCCGGCACCGTCACCAGCGCCGCCGTCCTCGGCCTGCTGCACCTGGGGGCGGCGTTCGGCGTGTACTCGGCGCTGGCGATGCGCCCGGCCGGGCCCTGGGACGACGACGTGCTGCTCGCCGTCGAGGTCGCGTCCTACCTGGCGATCGGGCTCGCCGTGCCCGCGCTCGCGCTCACCGCCCTGGCGGTGCGCCGGCGCTGGCTGCGGGCCTGGTGGTTCGTGCTCCCGGCCCTGCTGGTGGCGCTGGCGGCGGCCCGGCTGCTGTACGTCGACCGGACGTACCCGGCGGCCGCCGGACTGCTCCTGCCGGGCCGGGGCTGAGGGCGGACGGACGGGAACCCGGCCTCACCGTTCCCGGGGCAGGGCGCTGCCGGAGATCTCCGGGCGCCGGCCGGTGGCGGCCACCCGCGGGTGCAGGGTGAGCTTGACGGTCTGGGTGTCGGCGCGCCGGTGGTCGGCGTCGCCGCCGAGTTCGACCACCCAGAACCGCACCTTGGCCCCGGCCCGGCCCGAACTCTCGACCGCCACCGAGAGCTCCAGTTCGATGTCGCCCAGTTCGAACGCGAGGGTCTGGCCGACGGCGTCGGCCATGGCCTGTTCCAGCTGACCCCGCAGGTCACGGATGACATCCGACAGTTCGATCACTCAGTGCTCCCAGGACGGCTCGGGCGGTGGACGCGACCCCACTATAGGACTTCTCGAAGCCGCGCATGAGGCGCTGCGACGTTGGGCAACTCCGGGGCATGACCGTTGAGTTGAGACTCCATGGCGCCGCCGTCCGAGCGGCCTGGGCAGCGCGGTGACGGGGCTGCGCGGCGAGCGGGCCGCGGAAGTGATCGTCCGGCACGCGGGCGGCGGCGAGAGCCGCGGCTCCGGCTACCTGGTCCGCGAGGGGGTGGTGCTGACCGCCGCCCACGTGGTGCGGCGGGCCGCCGACGTCACGGTGCGCTTCGAGGCGGACCGCCCGGCGCAGTGGAGCGCCCCGGCACGCGTCCTGTGGTCGGACGCGCGGGCCGACGCGGCCCTGCTCACCCTGGAACCGGCCGACGGCGCGAGCGGGACGGGAAGCGGAGGCGGCGCCCGGGGCGCGCGCAGGAGCGCACGGCGCGTCAAGGCGGCGCGCTTCGCGGCGGTGCGCGAGCGCGACGCCGGCCTGCGCTCCAGCGCGCTCGGCTTCCCCTTCTTCAAACGGCGCGACGACCCCGACGGCCTCACCCGGTACCGCGACTCCTGTCACGCCCGCGGCGAGATCGCGCCGCTCGCCGACCGCCGCGAGGGCACCCTGGAACTGCGGGTCCAGGAACCCGACCGGGACCCGGACCCGGCCCGCTCGCCCTGGGAGGGCATGTCGGGATCGGCGGTCTGGGCGCACGGCCGGATCGTCGGGGTGGTCTCCCTGCACCGCCGCGAGGAGGGTCTGGGAACCCTGACCGTCAGCCGCGCCGACAGATGGGCCGAGTCGGCCGACGACGCCGGCCGCGAGGCGCTGCGCGGCGTCGGCGTCACCACCACGCTGCCACCGGCCGCACCCCGGTGGCGCGAACCCCGGCTGCTCCTGTGGTGCGGCGCCGGTGCGCTCGCCCTCACCCTGGCCGCCTGGTCCGCCACCGCCACCCTCACCGCGCGGCCGGCCCTGCGCTTCCGGGTCGTCGGCACCTGCGAACAGCCCGGGACGACACTGGAGAACGAGTCGTCCGGCTTCACCCCCGGCGGCCGCTACACCAACGAGATCCGCTCACCCGACGGAAACCTCTTCCCGCTCGGTACCCGCGACAGCAACGTGGTGACCGACCGCGGCTCGCTGCGCTGGCAGTGGCCGTGCGCCCGCACCGACAAGCCGGGCACCTACCTGGCCCGCGTCACCGACGAGACCACCCACCGGCGGACCGGCTGGACGCCGTTCACCGTCCGCCCCTTCGCCCCGTACGCGTGCGTGTTCCAGCAGGAGAAGGGCCTGTGGTTCGCCGGGATCAGCCGGACCACCATCACCCCCCTCCCGCCTCCGGTGGCCGGGACCTCCATGGACGAGGTCGCCGAGGCCCAGTGCCTCCTCCAGCGCCTGGGCTTCGACCTGGGGAAGGGGAAGGTCGACGGCTGGTACGGCGAGCGCACCCGGCAGGCCGTCGTCGATCTGCAGCGGCAGGCCGGCACCGACCAGGACGGCCTCATCGGGCCGACCACCTGGCAACTGCTGCGCACCCGCGCGCCCGTGACCGGATGAGGACCGCCGCCGGGACCGTTGCCGCCCGCTCAGCCGCGGGCGGTGAGGTGGCGGAGCTTCTCGGCGGTGTCGGTGCCGGGGAGCGGGTTGTAGAGGACGACGGTGAGGTCGGGGCGGGCGGGCAGCACGAGCTGGCTGCTCTCGAAGGCGAGGGTGCCGGCCACCGGGTGCTCGGCCTCCTTCACCAGGACGCCCGCGGTGGCGACGTCCCGCCGTTCCCAGAGCGTGCGGAACTCCTCACTGTCGGCGGAGAGTTCGTCGACCACTTCGCGGAAGCCCGGGTTCTCCGGGTACCGCCAGGCGGCGGCCCGGAAGCCCGCCACCACGGTGGGTGCGATCCGCTCCCAGGCTGCCCCGCGCCCCCGGTAGAGCGGGTCGCGGAAGAACGCCACCAGGCAGTTCCGCTCCGCCGTCCCCGCCCGCAGGGCGAGCCGGGCGGCCTCGTTGCCCGCGACGTAGTTCCAGCTCTCGTCCAGCAGGGTCGCGGGATTGGGCCCCCAGGACTCGATCAGGCGCTGCAGTTCGTCGCAGTACGTCTGCGGTGCCGCGGCGGCCGGGCCGGGCGGCGGGTTGAGGCCGGCCAGGGTGTAGAGGTGGCGCTGCTCGGCGCCGTCCAGCCGCAGGACGTCGGAGACGGCGTCCAGCACCTTCGCGGAGACCGTGATGTCCCGGCCCTGTTCGAGCCACTGGTACCAGGACGGGCTGACCCCGGCGAGGACGGCCACCTCCTCCCGGCGCAGTCCGGGGGTGCGCCGCCGGTCGGAGCCCGCGGGCAGGCCGACCAGGGCGGGGCTGATCCGCTGCCGCCGACTGGTCAGGAACGCCTGGAGCTCCTTGCGGCGGGCCCGTCCGAGGGTGTCCACAGTGTCGAGTTCCTTCCCGGGGGTCCGCGTAGCTGGTGGTGCGGCCACCAGGATAGGCTCTGGCTCCCCAACCCGGCCCCGGTGCAACCAGACTGACGCCATGACGACCACGTCCGACTCCCCGGCGGCACCCGGCACCGAGGGCGCGGCGAGCGCGCCCGACGCGGCGGGGGCGGCCCTGGCCGCCCGCGCCAAGCTCGTCCTGATCGTGCTCTGCGGCGCCCAGTTCATCATCGCCCTCGACTTCTCCATCCTGAACGTGGCCCTGCCGGTGCTCGGCCGCGACCTGGACATGGGACAGAGCGACCTGCAGTGGGCCGTGACGGCCTTCGCCCTGCCCTCCGGCGGCTTCCTGCTGTTCTTCGGCCGCGCCGCCGACGTGTACGGCCGGCGCTGGCTGTTCCTGGCCGGGCTGGCCGTGTTCACGCTCGCCTCGGTGCTCGCGGCGGTCGGCTGGAACCAGTTCTCCTTCCTGACCGCGCGTGCCGTGCAGGGGCTGGGGGCGGCGGTGGTCGTCCCGGTCGGCATGTCGCTGCTGACCACGATCTTCCCGGAGGGCCCGCAGCGGAACCGGGCGCTCGCGGTCAACGGGGCCCTGCTCTCCCTCGGCTACACCGTCGGCATGGTGCTCGGCGGCACGATGACCGACCTGCTCGGCTGGCGCTCCACGATGGGGATGCTCGCCGCGGCGGGCGCGCTGGCGGCGGTGGCCGCCGCGTCCCTGCTGGGCGCGGACATCCGTCCGGAGCGGCGTCCGCGGCTGGACGTGCCGGGTGCGGTGACGGTCACCGGCGGTCTGCTCGCGCTGATCTACGGCGCCTCGGTGTCCGCCGACCCGGCCACCCCGGCCGTTGAGGTGGTGGTGGCGCTGCTGCTGGCCGCCGTCCTGCTGACGGCGTTCGTGCTGATCGAGCGGCGGACCGCGGAGCCGCTGGTGTCGCTGTCCATGCTGCGGCTGCGCACGGTGGCCTGCGGCAACCTCGGCGGGCTGACGACCTTCGCGATGATGAGCGCGCTGATCTTCCTGCTGACCCTCTACCTCCAGCAGGCGGTGGGCCTGTCGACCTTCGAGACCGGGCTGTTCTTCGGCGCGCAGGGCCTGGTGCTGGCGGCAACCGGGATGTCCGCGTCCCGGCTGATCGGCCGGCTGGGCGCCCGTACGACGCTGGTCGCGGGGCTGTCGGTGCAGGCGGCGGGCACCCTCGGGCTGATCGTGCTCGGGGTGCGGACGCCGGTCTGGCTGACGCTGGCGATCCTGCTGTTCGCCTCGGTCGGCCACATGTCCGCGGTGGTCTCCTACGGGGTCAACGCGAGCGCCGGCCTGCCGGACGAGCAGCAGGGCCTGGCGGGCGGCCTGATCACCAGCGCCCAGCAGATCGGCATCACGGTGGGCATCCCGATCCTCAGCGCGGTGGCGACCGGCGGGCTGGCCGAGCGGGACGAGGCCGGCGACGGCTTCGCGGCGGCCCTGACGGACGGGGTGCGCTTCGGGATCGTCTGCGACGCCGTGGTGGTGGTCGCGGTGGCCGTCACGGTGGCCGTCGGCCTGACGGCCCGTCAGTCCGACAGGGCGTCAGTGAAGCTCTGAGCAGCCCGGATTGAACGCTTGATCGATTCCCGTCCCTCCTGGTGGACACCCGGGGCGCGGTGGCGGAGGAGTCTGTATGGTGTGGCGCTATGCGCGATTCCTCCACGCGAGTCCTCCTTCTTAGCCGCCGCGGCGAGAGCCTCTGACGGCCGGTCTCCTCGTCGCGGCGTGCGGGCCCCAACCGGCCTCCGTCCGAACCCTGTCCTGGAGGACACCCCCGATGCACCCGATGCCCCACCAGAACCACGACACCGCCGCACGGCCCGACTTCCCGCACCAGCTCCCCTCGGGGATGCCGTTCCAGCGGTACACGCCGTTCCGGCCGATCGACCTGCCGGACCGCACCTGGCCCGCCAAGACCATCACCCGGGCCCCGCAGTGGTGCGCGGTGGACCTGCGGGACGGCAATCAGGCGCTGATCGACCCGATGGGCCCCGACCGCAAGCTGCGGATGTTCGAGCTGCTGGTCGCCATGGGCTACAAGGAGATCGAGGTCGGCTTCCCGTCCGCCAGCCAGACCGACTTCGACTTCTGCCGCCAGATCATCGAGGAGGACCGGATCCCCGACGACGTGGCGATCCAGGTGCTCACCCCGGCCCGCGGGCCGCTGATCGAGCGGACCTTCGAGGCGGTGCGCGGGGCCGGCCGGGCGATCGTCCACCTCTACAACTCCACGTCCACCCTGCAGCGCCGGGTGGTCTTCGGGATGGAGCGCCCGGAGATCGTCGCGCTGGCCGTCAAGGGCGCGCGGATCTGCGCGGACCTGGCCGAGCGGATGCCGGACACCGGTGTCCGGCTGCAGTACTCCCCGGAGTCCTACAGCGGCACCGAGCTGGAGTTCGCCGCCGACATCTGCAACGCCGTCACCGCCGTGTGGCAGCCCACCCAGGACCGCCGCACCATCGTGAACCTGCCGGCCACCGTCGAGATGGCCACCCCGAACGTCTACGCCGACTCCATCGAGTGGATGAGCCGGCACCTGGACCGGCGTGACGCGGTGGTGCTGTCGGTGCACCCGCACAACGACCGGGGCACCGCGGTGGCGGCGGCCGAACTCGGCTACCTCGCGGGCGCCGACCGGATCGAGGGCTGCCTGTTCGGCAATGGCGAGCGCACCGGCAACGTCTGTCTGGTGACCCTGGGCCTGAACCTGTTCAGCCAGGGCATCGACCCGATGATCGACTTCTCCGACATCGACCGGATCCGCAGTTCGGTCGAGTACTGCAACCAGCTCCCGGTGCACCCCCGCCACCCCTACGGCGGCAGCCTGGTCTACACCGCGTTCTCCGGGTCGCACCAGGACGCGATCAAGAAGGGCTTCGACTGGCTGCAGCGGGACGCCCGGGCGGCCGGCACCCCGGTGGACGCGTTCACCTGGGCCGTGCCGTACCTGCCGATCGACCCGAAGGACGTCGGCCGCAGCTACGAGGCGGTCATCCGGGTCAACTCGCAGTCCGGCAAGGGCGGGGTGGCGCACCTGCTGCGCACCGAGCACCAGCTGGACCTGCCGCGCGGGCTGCAGATCGAGTTCTCCCGGGTGGTCCAGGCCCGCACCGACGCGGGCGGCGGCGAGGTGACCCCGGCCGAGCTGTGGGCGCTGTTCGCCGAGGAGTACCTGCCGGCCGGCTCGCCGGAGGCGGGGGAGGCCACCCGCACCGTGCCCGCCTGGGGCCGGGTGCACCTGGTCTCGCACCGGACCTCGGCGGTGGTGGACGAGAAGGACACGCTGGTCGTGGACGTCCGGCTGGACGGCGCCGAGCGGCGGCTGGAGGCGGTCGGCAGCGGTCCGATCGACGCCTTCGCGGCGGCGCTGGCCGGCCTGGGGATCGACGTCCAGGTCCGCGACTACGCCGAGCACGCGCTCGGCCAGGGCGGCGACGCGCGGGCCGCCGCGTACGTGGAGTGCGCGGTGAACGACCGGGTCTTCTGGGGCGTGGGCATCGACTCCAGCATCGTGTCGGCGTCGCTGAAGGCCGTGGTCTCGGCCGTCAACCGGGGTTTCCGGGACTGATCCCGGGCGCACCCCCCGCCCGTTCCGCGGCCGGCTCCCCTCACGGGGGGCCGGCCGTTGCCGTGCCGGCCGGTGGGGGAGCCGGCCGCGCCGGAAGGAAGGTCCACGGGCGAATACTTGTCCGGATTCTGAGACAAAAAGCCGAATGGGTAGCTGATGTCATCTGGGCTGTGCAGGATGACACGAGGGCGACAACAACCTGTGGTCCGCAGCTGCGCCGCCGCACCCCGGCGTGCGCCGGCGTGCGCCGAGCTCGGTCACCCCCTGTGTCTGCACCCGCGCCACTCCCCGGTTCACTCGGCCCGTGACGGAGGCAAGCACCCGTGTACGCCCGTGCGTTCGTTCACTTGGAAACGTCACCCCCGCTGCCCCCCGCCGGCGCATTTCCCGCAGCGGCGCGGAAGTGACGGAATGCCGACCGACATCGAATTCCACTTACCCTTCCCGGCCCCGCGCGCAGATTCCGACCAGCACGACCGGGCCGCCCGCCGCGGCGTCGACTGGGCCCGGGAATTCGGCCTCCTGGAACCGACCGAGAAAGCCCTCCGGTACTTTCTCGGCCTGCGGTTCGCGGACGTCGCCACCGGATTCGCCCCGGACGCCCGGGGCGCCGACCTCGACGTGATGACGGACCTGATCACCTGGACCGCCGTCTGCGACGACTTCTTCGACGGCCGCGCCGGGGACGACCCGGACCTCGCCGCCCGCACCGTCGCCGCCCTCACCGAGGTCACCCGCGGCGGCCGGCCCACCACCCCCGCGACGGCCCTCCCCGCCGCCCTCCGTCCACTGGCGGCCGCCACCGCCGACCTGTGGAACCGGTCGGCCGCCCCGATGTCGGAGCACTGGCGGGCCCGGGCCGGCCACGGCTGGCGGCGCTTCCTCCGCTCCTTCCTCGCCGAGGCCGAGACCCGCCGGCAGGGCCGCGTCCCCGGCCTCACCGCCTACCTGGCGCTGCGCCGCGAGACGATGGCGATGTACGTCTACCTCGACGGCGTCGAACGGGCCGACCGCTTCGAACTGCCCGCGCGCCTGCTCGCCGACCGCTACCTGCGCCGGATGGCCGAGCTCCAGATCGACATCCTGGCGCACTGCAACGACGTCCACTCGGTCGAGCACGAGGAGGCCCGCGGCGACACCCACAACCTCGTGCTGGTCCTGGAACGGCGCCGCGGCGGCCCCCGCGCCGAGGTGATCCGGGAGATCCAGCAGCGGGTCCGGCTGCTCTCCGAGGAGTTCCTGGCCGGCGCCGCCGGCCTGGACGCCCACGGCACCCGGCTCGGCTGCACCCCCACCGAACGCGCCGACCTGCGCCGCTATATCGCCGCCATGGCCCGCCAGCTGCGGGTCACCTACGACTGGTCCCTGGCGACCGTGCGCTACGCCGCCGGCCCCGGCCGGGACCTGCGGCCCGTCTACCTGAGCCCCGCCCACCCGCCGGCCGGTCCACTGCCGGCCCGGACCTGAGCAGGAGCCCCATGACCCTCACCCGGGAGGCGCGCCCCTACCCCGGCGCACTGCCGCTGCTCGGCCACGCCCTCCACCTGGCCCGCGACCCGCTCGGCTTCGTGGAACGGCTGCGCGACCACGGCCCCGTCACCGAGTTCCGGCTCGGCACCCGCCCCGCCCGCATGGTGGGCACCGGCGAGCTGGTCAAGGAGGTGCTGATCACCCAGCAGTCCGCCTTCGAGAAGGGCGGACCGCTCTTCGACCAGGCCACCCGGCTGCTCGGCAACGGCCTCGCCGCCGCCAACGGCGAGCTGCACCGGCGCCAGCGCCGGCTGCTGCAGCCCGCCTTCCACCACGGCCGGATGGCCCGCTACGCCGAGGCCGCCTCCGACTCCGCCGAGGCGCTGTCGGACCGCTGGCGGCACGGCGCCGTCGCCGACGTCGGGCGCGACCTGCACGACATGACCATGGACGTCCTCACCCGCACCGTCTTCTCGGCCGTCACCCCCACGACCGCCGCCGAGATCCGCAGCTGCATCCCCGCCCTGGTGGCCGGCGTCGCCCGGCGGGCCTTCGTGCCGATCGACGTCGTCCACCGGCTGCCGCTGCCGGTCAACCGGCGGGAGGCCGAACGCCTGGACCGCCTCTACCAGGTCGTCGACGGCCTGATCGCCGACTACCGGGCGCACCCGCCGGAGCAGGAGGACATGCTCGCGCTCCTGCTGGCCGCCCGCGACGAGACCACCGGCGAGGGCGTGGCCGACCGGCAGATCCACGACGAGATCCGCTCCATGATGGTGGCCGGCACCGAGACCTCGGCCACCGCCCTGCACTGGTCCTTCCAGGTCCTCGCCGCCCGGCCCGACCTCGAGCGCAAGCTGCACGCCGAGCTCGACGAGGTGCTCGGCGGCCGGCCCGTGGAGTACCCGGACCTGCCGAAACTGGAGTACCTCGGCCGGTTCGTCCAGGAGATCCTGCGGATGTTCCCGACCGGCTGGCTGCTCACCCGCCGCGCCGCCGCCGATGTCGACCTCGGCGGCCACCGGATCCCCGCCGGCGCCGACGTCTTCTTCAGCCCGTACGCCCTGCACCGCGACCCGGCGGTCTTCGCCGACCCCCACCGCTTCGACCCGGACCGCTGGCTGCCCGAGCGGGCCGCCGCCGTGCCCCGGCACGCCTACCTGCCGTTCGGCGCCGGCGTGCGCAAGTGCATCGGCGAGTCCTTCGCCTGGACCGAGATCGGCATGGCCCTCGCCACCCTGGCCGCCCGCTGGCGGCTGCGGTCGACCGAGGCCCGGCCGCCCCGCCCGGTGGCCGGCTCGACGCTGAGACCCAGCAGGTCCGTCCTTCGGACAGAGGCCCGAACCGGCTGACTCCATCCCCCCACAGGAGGCTGCACCATGGCTGCGTCACCTGCTCCCGCACCGTCCGAGCTGGACGACGGATCCGGACTGCGCTCCCTGCTGGAGCGGGTCGAGGAAGGCCTCACCGCCTTCCTCGCCCGCGAACGGGGCCGCCAGGAGACCGTCACCCCGCGCGAGGCCGACCCGGCCCGCGCCGTCGCCGAACTGGTCCGCTCCGGCGGCAAGCGGATCAGACCCCGCTTCCTGCTCAGCGGCTACCTCGCCGCCGGCGGCACCCCCGGAGAACGCCCGGTCCGCGCCGCGATGGCCCTCGAACTGCTCCACACCGCCGCCCTGCTGCACGACGACGTGATGGACGACGCCGCGCTGCGCCGCTCGGCCCGCAGCGCCCACGCCTGGCACGCCGACCTGCACCGCACCCGGGGCTGGCGCGGCGAGCCCCGCCGGTACGGCGAGTCGATGGCCGTCCTCGCGGGCGACCTGGCCTGGGCCTACGCCGACCACCTGATGGCGGACCTCTCGCCCGAGGTGAGCCGGGAGTGGTTCGAGCTGAAGACCGAGCTGATCGCCGGTCAGGCGATGGACGTCACGGCCTCGGCCGCCGCCCTCGCCGACGCGGAGCTCGCCCGGCGGATCGCGGTCCTCAAGTCCGGCCGCTACACCGTCCACCGGCCGCTGGTGCTCGGCGCCCTGCTGGCCGGGCGGACCGACCTCGCCCCCTGCTTCGCCGGGTACGGCGAGGCACTGGGGGAGGCCTTCCAGCTGCGGGACGACCTCATCGACGCGTTCGGCGACCCCGGATCCGCAGGGAAGCCCACCGGCGCGGACGCCCGGGCCGGGCGGACCACCCTGCTGATGGCGCTCGCGGTGCGCCGCGAGGCCCGCGGCCCGGGCCGGGTGACGGCCCGGCGGAGCGATCCCCCGGACCGGGGCCGGGCCGGCGCGACCGCGCACGCCGCGGTCGAGGCCCGGATCGCCGCCCTGGTGGCGCGCGCCCGGCAGTCCCTGGCGGACGCCCCGCTGAGCCCCGAGTGGCGCCACCGGCTCTCCGCGACGGCCGCCGCGGCGGCGTACCGGGACCACTGATTCCCCTTTCCGTAACATTGCGCGTCATTTTCACTCTTCTGCGCCCCGGCGCCATTCCGGTGTTCGGCGTGCCAGAATTCGGGCCGGATTCCCGGAAGAGGCACCCTTGATTTCCGTTCGACCGGCGTACATTCTGATTGCGGCTCACGAACCCTGCCCCTGCAGAATCCATCGGAGTTCCTCATGCGGGAAATCGACATGTTCACTCCGGGGCCCGCACAGATACCCGTCGGGGTGCGGCTGGCCTCCGTGTCCGCGCTCGTGCACCACCGCTCCGCGGAATTCCGCGAGTTGTACGCCCGCATTCAGGGCGGCCTGCAACGGCTGTTCCGCACCGCCGGCGACGTCCTGCTCCTGCCGTCCTCCGGCAGCGGCGCGATGGAGGCCGCCGTGCTGAACACGGTCGCCCCGGGGGACGACGTCCTGGTGCTGGCGGCCGGCAAGTACGGCCGCCGCTGGGCCGAGCTGTGCCGCACCTACGGCGCCCGGGTGCACCTCCACGAGGCACCCGACGGCCACACCTTCGACCCCGGGCTGGTCGAACGCGACCTCACCCGGTACCGGCCGCGCCACCTGTTCCTGACGCACTGCGAGACCTCCACCGGCGTCGGCCACGACGTCGAACGGCTGGCGGCCCTCGGCCGGGCGGCCGGCGCGACCGTCGTCGCCGACACCATGACGACCATCGGCGTCCAGCCCTTCGAGCAGGACGCCTGGGGGGTCGACCTCGCGGTCACCGCCTCCCACAAGGGCCTGATGAGCCCGCCCGGCGCGGCCTTCGTCGCCGTCCGCCCGGAGGCCTGGAGCCGGTTGCGCACCGACCTCGGCTACTCCTACTGGAACCTGCGGCACCTGCGCGAGAGCGGCCTGGACCACACGGTGCCCAACACCCCGCCGGTGGCGGCGCTGCTCGGGGTCGCCGCCGGGCTCGACCTGATCGAGGCGGAGGGCCTGGAACGGGTGTGGCAGCGCCACGCCCAGGCGTCCGCGGTCTGCCGCGCCGGGCTCGTCGCGCTCGGCCTGCCGCTCTACCCGCGCGCCGATCCGGCCGCCGCCCTCTCGGTCGCCCGGCTGCCCGACGACCCGCGGGCCCGCGGCCTGCTGGACGAGCTGACCGAGCGGTTCCGGCTGCGGATCGCCGCCGGCCAGGGCGAGCTGAAGGGCCGCATCCTGCGGATCGGCCACATCGGCGCGGTCCGCCCGCTGGACCTGCTGCCGGTCCTGACCGCCCTGGAGATCCTCCTCCTGGAGCGCGGCCTGGTCGACGAACCGGGCAGGGCCGCCCAGGCGATGGCGCAGAGCCTCTGGCACCTGACGGCCCCCGAGGCCGACACCCGGGAGCCGGTCGGCAGCGCGCGCTGAGGCACCCGCCACCCGCTCCGGCACACCCCCCAACTCCGCCGCACCACGACCCCCTTGGGAGAGAGCGTCCATGCTCAGTACCGACACGCTCCGCTTCACCGGCGCGTACACCACCCTGCTGACGCCCTTCGGGCCCTCCGGAGAGCTCGACGAGGCCGCCCTGCGCCGCCTGGTCGACTTCCAGATCGAGAACGGCGTCACCCGGCTGTGCCCCAACGGCGTGACCGGCGAGGCCGCCGCGCTGACCGACCGCGAGAAGGTGCGGATCACCGAGATCGTCGTCGAGCAGGCCGCCGGCCGGGCCCTGGTGCTGCCCGACATGGGCACCGAGAACCTCACCCGCACGCTCGAACTCGCCAAGGAGGCCGAGCGGCTGGGCGCCGACGCGGTGCTCGCCTTCACCCCCTACCTCGACCCGCCCACCGAGCGCGGCCTGGTCGCCTACTACCGCACCCTGGCCGACGCGATCTCGGTGCCGCTGCTGATGCACAACCTCCCCGGCCGCACCACCGTCGACATCAGCCCCGACCAGGTCGCCGAACTCGCCCAGCACCCCAACATCGCGGGCATCAAGGAGGGCAACCAGGACATCGTCCGGATGCGCCGGATGCTGCACCTCGTGCGGGACTCCGACTTCGTGGTGCTCTGCGGCAACGACTTCACCGCGCTGCCCACCCTGCTGCTCGGCGGCCACGGCCACATCTCGGTGGCCGCCAACGTGATGCCCCGCCAGAGCCGGTCCATCGTGGACGCCGCCCTCGCCGGCGACTTCGTCACCGCCCGCGACCTCTACCTGAAGTTCGCCGAGTTCTACCGCGCGATCTACTTCGCGACCAACCCGATCGCCCTCAAGAAGGCGTTCTCGATCGCCCACTTCGAGGTCGGCGACCCGCGCCTGCCGCTCACCCCGCTGGCCGAGGGCCGGGTCGCCGAACTCGAACAGATCATGAAGTCCTGCGAGCTGATCTGACGACCCGGACGGAACCGAGGAGGAACCGATGGACCCCATGATCGACGTCGCGGCGGTCACCCAGCCGGTCTACGGCGGTGACGTCGTCAGGTCGCTGCTCTTCGCCGCGGCCGACCACCCCGACCAGCGGGTCGTCCGGGTCGCGATGGCCAGCGCCGAACCCGGCCGGGGCGGCCAGCTGCACCACCACCCGGAGACCGACGAGTACTACTTCATCATCGCCGGCCGGGCCCGCCTGCACCTCAACGGCCAGGAGTACGCGCTCGAACCCGAGCACTGCGTCCGGATCCCGCGCGGCTCGAAGCACCGCATCGAGTCGGTCGGCGACGAGCGGCTGCGCTACCTCGCCTTCCACGTCGGCGCCGCCGACAACGACCGCCCGGTCGAACACGTGAAGGCCGGGTAGCGCCGATGGACATCGTCATCGTCGGCGCCGGGAAGGCGGGATCGCTGCACTACCGGGCGTACTCCCGGCTCGCCCGCTCCGGCCGGCTCGACCTGGCACGCATCCAGTTCGTCGACCGCACCGGCCGCCCCGGCGCCGAACTCGACCGGCTGCTGAGGGCGGACGGGTCGGCCGCGCCGATCGCCCGCGAGCGGGCCCTGCTCGCCCCGACGGCGCCCGCGAGCACCATCGTCGACCTGTGCCTGCCGAGCCGCAGCCTG
The DNA here is from genome assembly GCF_040302725.1 of Kitasatospora sp. NPDC097605. Lineage (NCBI taxonomy): Bacteria > Bacillati > Actinomycetota > Actinomycetes > Kitasatosporales > Streptomycetaceae > Kitasatospora > Kitasatospora sp. NPDC097605. The sequence goes on from NZ_JBEOSF010000049.1 coordinate 30,317, forward strand.
GCCCCCGCGCTGATCGAGTGGTGGCAGGCCGGCTACCGCCGCTTCGTGGTGGAGAAGCCCTTCCTGGTCGCCCCCGAGCTGCGCGCCGAGGTCGGCCGGGTGCTCGCCGACTCCCGGGTCGTCCTGGTGCGCAACTACCTGCACTCCAAGGTGCACCGCACCGTGCGCGAACTCGTCGAGCAGTACGAGCTGGACCCCTCGCTGTGCGTCACCAACTTCTCCAAGGACCGCCGGGCGGACAACCTGCGCGGCCGCGGCGCCTCCGGGACCACCTCGCCGACCGTCTTCGAGGTCGAGCTGCCGCACCAGCTGTACATCGGCGCCGACCTGCTCGGCGAACCGGTCTCCGTCGAGCACGCCGAGGACCTCGACCCGATGGGCGGCGGCGAGCAGCCGATGCGGCTGGGCGAGGGGGTGGTCGTCGGCCGGGCCGCGGGCGGCGCCGCCTTCGTCCACTACTCCGACCTCCAGCACCCGACGACCGTCCGCACCCTCGACCTGCTCTGCCGCGAACGGCTCTCGGTGCACGCCACCTACGCCCCCATCTGCGAGGAACTCACCGACATCAAGGCCGGGGTGTTCCTCTGCCGGGGCGAGACCGTCCTCGCCAAGAGCCTGTTCACGGTGGACGACAACATGCTGGCGATGATCTCGACGGCGCACGCCGCGCTCACCTCGGACACCCCGGGGCCGCAGTCGCGGGTCGACCTCGACGAGGTGCTCCGGCCCTCGGAGCTGATCCACGCCGCGATCGCCGGACGCACCGGCGCCGCCCCCGTGACGGCCCGCCCCGGCACGGTGCGCAGCGACATCCTCCAGGAGTGGGTGGTCGACGCCTTCCGGCAGGGCCTGGCCACCGGCGTCGGCCGCGCCTTCCTGGCCTTCCTCGAACAGCGCCGGCGCGACCGGATGACCCGGCTGCTGCCCGCGCTCGACCCGGCCTTCGAGGCGCTCGCCCGGGCCGGCGCCACCGGAGAGGCGGTGGCGGTCTGATGGCGATCCGTACCGAAGCCCTGCTGCACGTCGCCGTCGTCACCCGCGACCTCGACCGCCTGTCGGCCTTCTACCAGGAGGTCCTCGGCGCCGAGCCGCTCAAGCGCCTGGAACTCTGCTCGCCCCGGTTCGCGGCCGGCGTGGGCGTCCCGGGGGCCGAGGCCACCACCGTCCACCTGCTCGTCCCCGGCGCGGAGACGGTCGTCGAGCTGACCGAGTACCGCCGGGGCGAGGACGGCTCGCCGAAGGCGCCGGCCAACGCCGAGGGCTGGCGCCACATCGCCTTCCGGGTGCCCGACCTGGCCGCCGCCGCCGAGGAGCTGCGCCGGCTCGGCCTGCCGATCGAGGGCGAGGGCCCGGTCGTCGTCGACCTGCCGGTCGAGGCCGCCGGCACCGGATTCCTGTACTTCCGCGACCCGGACGGCAACATCATCGAGCTCATCGAGCCGCCGAAACCGGGCACCTCCCGCACACCACCGCCACCGCACGCAGAAGGAGTTCACGCATGAGGCTCGGAAACGTCCAGCGCGTCACCACCGACGGCACGATGGAGCTGTCCGTCACCGTGACGAGCGAGGACGGCGCGTCCGCCGACCGCCTCTGGTACCGCTTCCCGGAGCGGTTCGCCGACCGGGTCACCGACGCCCTGGACCCGTTCGTCATCGCCGCCCTGTTCGCCTCGATCCGCCGCGGCGAGGACCTGCACGCCGCCGGACCGGTCACCGCCACCCTGCTGGACAACCTGGAGGAGTTCCAGGCCGCCTGGGCCCAGTGGCGCCCGGGCCGCTACACCCCGATCCGGGTCACCGCCGACCAGGAGCTGCCCGACCGCGAGGGCCCCGACGACCGCTCGGCGATCCAGACCTTCTCCGGCGGCGTCGACAGCGCCTTCACCACCGTGCGCCACGTCCGCCGGACGGCCGGGCGCTCCGCCCTCAACCTGACCGGCGCGGTCATGGTGCACGGCTTCGACATCCCGCTCACCGACACCGAGGCCTACGAGTCGCTGCAGCGCCGCAGCACCCCGCTGCTGGCCACCGTCGGCGTCGAGCTGATCCCAGTGGCCACCAACTTCCGCGAGCTGTGGCACAGCGACCTCGCCGACTGGGAGGACGCCTTCGGCACCGGCATGGTCTCGGTGCTCACCCTCTTCAGCGGCTGGTACCGGCACGGCCTGATCGCCAGCTCGGAGCCGTACGGCTCGCTGCTGCTGCCCTGGGGCTCCAACCCGATGTCCGACTGGATGCTCTCCGGCGGGCGGCTGCGGGTGCACCACGACGCGGCCGGCGTGGACCGCAGCGACAAGGTCGCCGGGCTGTCCGTGGCGTGGCCGGAGGGCGCCGACAACCTGCGGGTCTGCTGGCAGGGCGAGCACAAGGACCGCAACTGCGGGCGCTGCGAGAAGTGCATCCGGACGATCCTCAACTTCCGGGTGGCCGGCCGTCCGCTGCCCAAGGCGTTCGGCCAGGACGTGACCGACGAGCAGATCCGCAGCCTGCGCGGCCTGTCCGAGGCGCACATCAACCCGCTGCGCCAGATCCTCGCCACCGCCCGGGAGAAGGGCGTCAAGGACGACTGGACCGTCGCCCTGGAGGAGGCCGTCCGGGCGAACGAGGACGAGCTGGCCCGGGGCGTCTCCTACGCGGGCGGGTTCCCCCAGCTCGCCACCGGCCCCGCCGCCGCGTAGCCCCGCCCCGCGACCGAGGAGGACGACCGTGTACGCAGTCGTGGCCCGCTTCGACCTGACCCCGGAGGGCGTCGAGGGGTTCGACGCCCTCGCCGCCTGGCGGATCTCGGAGGCCGCGCACGAGCCCGGCCTGGTCGGCTACGCGGTGCACCGCGTCGACGACGAGCCGCTGGCCCGGGTCTTCTACGAGATCTACCGCGACCGGGCGGCGTTCCTGGAGCACCGGGCGACCGCCCAGACCGCGGAGTTCGGCGCCCGCTACGGGCGGTTCGCCCAGGGCCCGCCGCGCATCGAGTTCCTGGACGTCCTCCACTCCGCCGCCGGCCTCTCCGCCCCCGGGGCGGCCGGCGGCCCCGCCCGGCCGACCACCACCCAGCCCACGACTCCCCAGGGAGAGCACCGATGACCATCAGGTTCGTCCCGCACCACACCGCGCTGACCGTCGGGGACCTCGACGCGTCGAAGTCCTTCTACGGCTGGTTCGGCTTCCGGCTGATCGCCGAGTGGTCGAAGGCCGACAAGTCGCTGACCATCTCCCACCTGCAGCTCGACGAGGGCTGGGTGCTGGAGCTGTTCCACTACGCCGGCGACGGCGGCCAGGAGCCGCCGACCTTCACCCCCGGCAACAACCTGCCCGTCACGGGCGTCAAGCACATCGCCTTCACCGTGGACGACCTCGCGGCGGCCCGCGAGGAGATCGTCCGGGCCGGCATCGGCGAGGTGACCGAGATCGCCCGCGGGCGCACCCTGGTCGACTACTTCTTCGTCCGCGACCCCGACGGCATGTACGTGGAGTTCGTCAACGACTCCCGGGGAGCCTCCGCGGACGACCCGCTGATCCTCAACGAAGCCGGCTAGGAAGGCCCGTCCCGATGCCCGTCTCCTCCTTCATGGTGCCGATCGGCACCCCCGCCCCCGAGTTCGCGCTGCCGTCCCTGGACGGCAAGACCGTCCGCAGCGGCGACTTCGCCGCCGCGCCCGCGCTGCTGGTGGCCTTCCTGTCCAACCACTGCCCGTTCGTGCGGCACATCGAGGCCGGCCTCGGGGCGCTCGCCCGGGACCTCCCGCAGCTGGCCGTGGTCGCGATCTGCAGCAACGACACCGGCGTCGCCCCGGACGACGACCTGGCCGGCCTGCGCGGCCAGCTCGACCGCACCGGCTGGACGTTCCCCTACCTGGTGGACGCCGACCAGTCGGTGGCCCGGGCCCACCGGGCGGCCTGCACCCCGGACTTCTTCCTCTACGACGCCCAGCGCCGGCTCGCCTACCGGGGAGCGCTGGACGCCGCCCGGCCGGGCAACGAGGAGCCGGTGGACGGCGCGCTGCTGCGCGCGGCGGTCGCCGAGGTGCTGGCCGGCCGGCCCGTCCCCGAGCCGCACCGCGCCAGCATCGGCTGCTCGATCAAGTGGGCGCCCGGCACCGAGTAGGGCTTGTCCCGGACAAGCCCTGGCCCGCGCCGCGCCGCAGACCGGATCCCCGAGGAGTCAACCCGTGGCACTGACAGGCTCGATCCAGGACGCGCGGAGCGAGATCGCCGAGCGCATGAACCGCCTCCCGCTGACCCGCACCCACCGCCGTGTGGTCCTGGTCGTGGGTGTCGCGCTGTTCTTCGACATGTTCGAGATCTTCATGTCGGGGGTGCTCGGCACCGTCATGCGGGAGGAGTACCACCTCAACCGCACCGAGGTGTCGGCGGTCATCGCCTCGGTGTTCGTCGGCATGTCGATCGGCGTGCTGGCGATGGGCCGGCTCGCCGACCGGCTGGGCCGCCGCCGGGCCCTGCTGGTGTCCGTCGCCGTGTACTCGGTGTTCTCCGCGCTGGGCGGGCTCAGTCACGGGATGCCGATGCTGGTGGCGGCCCGGCTGCTGGCGGGGCTGGGCATCGGCCCGGTGCTGCCGCTCGCCGACGCCTACCTCAGCGACCTGCTGCCGGCCCGGCTGCGCGGCCGCTGGACGGCGCTGGCGTACACCATCGCCTTCCTCGGGGTGCCCGCGGTCGGGCTGACGGCGCGCTGGCTGGTGCCGCTCAGCCCGCTCGGGGTGGACGGCTGGCGCTGGCTGTTCCTGACCGGCGCGGTGGGCGGCTTCGCGGTGCTGGCGGCCCGCCGGCTGTTCATCGAGTCGCCGCGCTGGCTGGAGTCGGCGGGGCGGACGGCCGAGGCGGACGCCATCCTCACCCGGCTGGAGCGCGAGGCCGGCGCGGCCGCCCCTGCGTCCGCCGCGCGGATCCCGGAGCAAGCCGCGGCCCCGGAACCCGTCGCGGAGCCGGTGAAGCGGGCCGCCGTGCCCGCGGCGCCGGAGCACGGCGGCGGGGCACACGGCGGCGACGCGCAGGGCGACCCGGAGTCGGAGTCCGCCCGGGCCAGGCCGGCGCTGGGGGCGGTGCACCGAAGACGCGTCACGATGATGACCATCTTCCACCTGCTGCAGGCCTTCGGCGGCTACGGCTTCGGCACGATGGCACCGCTGGTGCTCGCCGCCAAGGGCTACTCGGTGGTCAACTCGCTGCTCTTCAGCGCGCTCTCCTTCGCCGGCTACCCGCTCGGCTCGCTCTTCTCGGTACCGCTGATCGAACGGGTGGAGCGCAAGTACCTGATCGTCGGCTCCTCGCTGGCGATGGCCTCCTTCGGGCTGCTCTTCGGGTACGCCTCCGTCAACACCACGATCGTGCTGGCCGGTGTCGCCTACACGGCCGTCAGCAATGTCTTCTCCAACGCCTACCACGTCTACCAGGTCGAGATCTTCCCGACCACGCACCGGGTGGCGGCGGTGAGCTGGACGTACTCGCTGTCCCGGATCACCACCGCCGCCATGCCCTTCGTCCTGGTGCCGCTGCTCTCCCGGTACGGCCCCAACGCGCTGTTCGGCGTGGTGGCGGCCACCCTGGTGGCGATCGCCGTGGACATCGGGGTGCTCGGCCCGCGCTCCAACGGCTCCACCCTGGAGGACCTCAACGAGCGGCTGGCGCCGGTCAGGAGGCCAGGTTGAGCCAGCGCAGCAGGGCCGCGACCGCCGCCGCGCCGAGCACCACGACCAGGAACGGCGCCCGCAGCCGCAGCAGGACGGCCGCCACCACCAGTCCGGCCAACCGGGCGTCGACGACCAGCCGGTGGTCGCTGACGAAGGTCTGGGTGGCGATCAGCGCCGCCAGCAGGGCCACCGGAATGGCCTCCGACACCCGGGCGACCGCCGGGGCGGCCAGCACCCGGGCCGGGATGAGCAGGCCGGCCAGCTTCAGCACGAAGCAGGCCGCGGCCGCGACGGCGATCCAGGTCCAGCTCAACGGTGCTCTCCTCGCTTCTCGGTACGGACGGACCGCTGCCCGGTCCGCTCGGGCGGGCTCCCGGCCGGACCCGGGAGCACCGGGTGGACCGGGTCGGGGCCGCGGCTCGGCTCGGGGGCGGCGGCGCGGGCGCGCCCGGTGGGCAGGAACAGCACCCCGAGCGCGGTCAGCCCGGCCAGGACGACCGGGAGCCCGGAGCCGGCCACCACCGAGCAGCCCACGGCGACCAGGCCGGCCGCCAGGAACACCGCCTGGTTGCCGCGCTCGCGCAGCCGCGGGGCGACCAGGGCGAGGAAGGCGGCGGAGGACGCCGCGTCCAGGCCGAGCGCGGCCGGATCGTCCAGCACGGAGCCGACCAGCGCCCCGATCAGGGTCGCGGCGTTCCAGCAGAGGAACACCGCCAGCCCGGTCGCCCAGTAGGCGTAGCGGGCCGTCGCGGGCGTTCGGCGGCCGGCCGCCATGGCCGCGCTCTCGTCGCTCATCAGGTGGGCCATCGGCACCAGTTCGCGCCGTCGGGGGCGCAGCATCCTGGCCATGCTGACGCCGTAGAAGAGGTTGCGGACGCCGAGCAGGGCGGCGGTGGTCCCGGCGGCCGCGCCGGTTCCGCCGGAGGCGAGCACCCCGACCAGCGCGAGCTGCGAGGATCCGCCGTACATCAGCAGGGACAGCGCCTGCGCCTGCCAGACGGAGAGCCCCGCCGCGGTGGCGAGGGCGCCGTAGGACAGGCCGTAGGCGCCGACGGCCAGGGCGATGCCGCCGGCGGCCCGGAGCACGGCCGGCCTGTCCTCCTCTGCGGTTCCCCGTGGTGACGGACTGTCAGTGGCCATGGCTGGATTCCACCCTCTCCGGAGCACTCGCGCGACCAAATATTGAGATCGCTCTTGCCATGTCAATTGGACCACCTAGGATGCTAGTCGCAAGTCAACTAAGGGAGTCAAGATGACAAGTTCAGAGACCTACGGAGACCTGCAGTACGGCTGGGAGAAGGCCTACCAGGACCAGAGCGAGGGCCCGCTCTGGCAGGAGGACCCGATCCCCGTCATCCCCGCCGCCATCGAGGCGCTGAGCAAGCGCCAGATCGGCACCGTCGTGGACCTCGGCTGCGGCGACGGGCGCAACCTCGCGGCGCTCGCCGCGGCCGGCTTCAACGCCCTCGGCGTGGACATCGCGCCGACCGGCCTCGCCCACGCCCGCCGGATCATCCAGCGCCGCTCGTTCCTGCTGCGCTCCGACGCCACCACCCTGCCGCTGATCGACTCCTCGGTCGACGCGGTCACCTGCTTCGACGTCTTCGGGCAGATCCAGGACCCGACCGACCTCGTCGCCGAGGCCCGCCGCATCGTCACCCCGGGCGGCCTCTTCGTCACCAACGCCTTCACCACCACCGACGGCACCTACGGTGAGGGCGAGGAGATCGGCAAGCACACCTTCGCCTACAAGGACACGCTCTTCCGGTACTACGAGGAGGAGGACATCCGGGCGCTGTTCGCCGACTGGACGATCGTCGAGCTCGACCGCGTCTCCTGGGACGACCCGCCGCACGGCGACTTCCGTCCCTACCCGCACACCCACGACAACTGGGTCGTGTACGCCACCGTCGAGAAGTCGGCGTGACGACGTCCCCGTGAGCCCCTGATGTTACGCACCGGGAGTACAACTGCCATGCTCTTCGGACAACACCTCGACCGCTTCCAGACGTTACTGGGGCTCACCCCGGTCAAGACGGTGACCATCGAGGTCCTCGGACGGCCCCGGAGGATCCACCTCAAGCTGGAGGGCCACAACCTCACCGGCTCGGTCAAGGCCCGTACCGCGTACGGACTGGTGCGCGGGCTGGCCGAGGAGGGCCGGCTCCGGCCCGGGGTGGAGCTCCTGGAGTCGACCTCCGGGAACCTCGGGGTGGCACTCGCGAGCATGGCGCGCTACCTGGGCGTCGGCTTCTCGGCCGTGGTCGATCCCATGATCACGGCCGAGTGCCGGGACCGGCTCGGCGAACTCGGCGCCACCGTCATCGAGGTCGACCGGCCGGACCCGGTCGGCGGCTACCTGCTCTCCCGGCTCGCCAGGGTCGAGGAGCTGCTGGCCTCGGACGAGCGGTACGTCTGGGCCAACCAGTACGAGAACCGGCGCAACCCGGAGATCCACCGGACCATGACCGGCCCGGAGATCCTCGGCCAGTTCGGCGCCAACCCGCCCGACGCGCTGTTCGCCGCCGTCTCCACCGGCGGCACCTACGCCGGCCTCGCCGAGTGCTTCCGCGAGCACAGCCCGCGGACCCGCCTGGTGGCCGTCGACATCAAGGGCTCGGTGGCGCTCGGCGGCCCGCCCGGCACCCGGCACCTGTCGGGCATCGGCGCCAGCCGCCAGTCCTCCTTCGTGGAACCGCACATGATCGACCATCTGGCGTTCGCCGACATCGGGGAAGCGGCGTACTACTGCCGGCTCGTGCTGAAGGAGGCGGGCATCCACCTCGGCGGCTCCTCCGGCGCGGTGGTCGCCGCCTGCGTGCGCCACCTCGCGGAGCACCCCGAGATCACCGACCCGCTGTGCATCTGCGCCGACGGCGGGGAGAAGTACCAGAGCACGATCTACAGCGACGAATGGCTCGAATCCATCGGCGAATCGATGACACCGCTGAGCGCGTGCCAGCCGTACTGTACGGCCGGTATGGGATAGACAGTGGTCGGCCTCCCACCAGGAGGGCCGGAGCCAGCCGATGAGGAAGACCAGATGCACGTACTGCCCGAGATCTACCGAGCGCTCGAAGCCTACGCCGACGGCAACGGCCCCCGCCCCGGCCTGGAGGAGCTCAGCCGCCTCTCCGGCCCCGGGCTCGTCCAGGCGGACGAGCACGCGGTGGCCCGCACCCTGCTGCTGGCGGCCCTGTGCGGCCGGCTCGACGGCAACGGCTCGGTCGCCGACGGGCTGCTCGCCGTGGCCCGGACCTACGAGGAGGACTCGTTCCTGCACACCGGCCGGATCATGCCGCGGTTCAAGGAGCTGATCGGGCTCCTGGACCGCGCCGTGGACGACCGTGACCCGCGCACGCTCGTGGAGGTCGCGGACCACCTCAGCCAGGGGTGGTCCGCCTACCCCGACTCGGTGTTCCCCACCGCCCTCGCCCGCCTGGCGGCCGAACTCGGCTTCGCCGGCGGGATCGAGCCGTTCACCACGAGCTCCTTCAGCGTCTGGTGCGAGGCGCTCGACGCGGCCGCCGACGACCGGGCCGAGCTGGCCGAGCCGCTGTTCCGGGACTCCCTGGACCGCTACCGTGCCTACCGCTACCACGCCGACGCCTCCTGGCTGTTCACCGACATCGTGATCGTGCAGCTGACCCTGGGCCAGGACGACGAGGCCGCCGCGACGGTGGAGGAGCAGCGCCAGTACGTCTCCGAGGTGCTCGCGCGCTACCCGCTGGCCGAGGACGCCGAACCCGTCTTCCAGCTCGGTGACGTCCAGAGCGGCGACTACAGCACCTTCGTCGAGTCGGTGACGCTCCGGCCGCAGGCCCTGACCGAGCAGGACCGCGCGATACTCCAGCGCTATCTGCGCACCAGCGAACTGCTGCTCTCCGCCTGCAAGTACCGGGCCCGGCACGACTTCGTCGCCGCGCTGGACCTCTTCTCCTTCGGCTGGATGTCCTTCCCCGCCTCGCCCTACCCGTACATCTTCCAGCTGCTCGCCCGCCGCCTCGGCGACCTGGCGCGGGACTGGAACGCCCAGCTGACCGCGTACGCGGGCTGGCACCGGATGCTGCGCGCCAGCCCGGTCGGTCCGACGTCGCAGCACCTGATCGGTTCCGCGCTGGACCTCTACGAGCGGCTCGGGCGCTGCGGGCTCGGCCGGCAGGGCGACATCGCGTTGCTGGACGCCGCGATCATCCATGCCCGGCTGCACGGCAAGGCGCCGACGGTGGAGTGGATCGGCCGCTACACGAAGCAGCTGCGCGGGAAGGTCCCGGACCTGCTGCGGGCCGCGGTGGACTGCCTGCAGAGCGGTGTCGACGAGCCGGTGCCGGCCGACGAGGCGTCACGCCGCGCGCTCGCGCACTACATGGGGCTGCGCTCGCGCTACGCCGTGCCGGCGCCGATCCTGGAGCGTCCGCTCGCGAAGCTGCCGGACCAGCCGGTTCATGTGGAAGTGGCCCTGTACGGGCGGTTGCTGTCGATCGAGGGGATCACCGTCTACGAGCAGACGCCCGATCCGCTGAGCGACATCCTGCGGGTGCTGGGGGAGGAGTTCACCCGCAGCCGCAGCGAGGGCCGTGATGTGCCGCTGCTGTCCGCGGCGGAGCTGTCGGTGCGCACGGGGCGCACCTCGGCGGCGCTGGCGCAGAGCGTGCGGCGCTTCCGGGGTGTGGCGCAGGAGCGCTTCCGGCAGGCGACGACGTTCACCTTCGACCCCGGCACGGTCATCCAGGGCCGCCCCGGCTACCGGATCAACCCGGCGGTCGTGGAGTCCTTCCTGCGTTTCCCGGCGGCCCGCTGGACCTCCGTCCGCTCCCCGTCCGCCCCACCCCATCTCAACTGACCGTCCCCTTCCCCCTACCGACCTTCTTCCCCACCGTTTCGCCGATTGAGAAAGCGCACCGTCATGCACCAGCTCGACTCCCTCCTCGTGGACCCCGCCGCCGTCGACACCCGCTTCAAGTTCGTGGTGGCGCTGAAGGCGAAGCTGCCTCCGGGTGTGGCCGCCAACGCCGCCTCGCACATGTGCCTGGCGCTGACCGCCCGGGCCGCCGTCGAACGGCCCGACCTGCTCGCCGACATGTCGTTCCTCGCCTACGTCGACGGCGACGGCGGCCGGCACGCGCCGGTGTCCGGGCTGTCCCTGGTGGTCCTGGAGGGGCGGCCGGCGTGGCTGCGGAAGCTGCGCGACGAGGCTGCGGCGGCGGAGCTGCTGTTCACCGACTTCACCGGGGAGATGACCGGCGGCGACTTCGCCGACCAGCTGGAGCGCATGAAGGCCACCTCCGAGGAGTCGCTCGACTACTACGGGGTCGCGCTGTTCGGGCCGCGCGAGCTGATCGACCCGCTGACCAAGAAGTTCTCACTCCTGCGCTGATCCGTCCCTGTCCGTCCGTCGTCACCGAGGAGCACCCTTGAACGCCGTACCGTCGAACGCCGAGCTGTCGAGCGCCGAGCCGGACCCCGTGCACGGCCTGAGTGTGCTGCCCCGGGCCGTGGTGGACACCGCGCTCGCCGGCCTGGCCCGGGAGTCCCGGGCCGTGGTCGAGGAGGTGTACATCCACGCCGCGCAGGGGAGGCTGGTCAACCCGGACAGCCTCTTCCTGCGCCCGGACCCCGACCCGGCGCGCCGTGAGCGGATCATCGCGCTGCCGGCGTACGTGCCGGGGGAGAACCCGGCGATGGGGATCAAGTGGATCTCCAGCTTCCCCGGCAACCTCGACCTGGGCCTGCCCCGGGCGTCCGCGCTGATCGTGCTCAACGACCTGCGCACGGGCTTCCCGACGGCGGTGATCGAGGGCGCGCGGATCAGCGGCTACCGTACGGCGCTGTCCGCGGTGGTCGGCGCGCACGCGCTGAGCGGCGGGGAGCGGCGGGCGGGCCGGCTGGCGGTGGTCGGCACGGGCTACATCGCGGCGACCACGGTGCGGGAACTGCTGGCCGACGGCTGGAAGTTCGACTCGATCGCGGTCCACGACCTGTTCCCCGAGCGGGCCGCCTCGTTCGCGGCGGGCTTCGCGGACGGGGCGGGCGAGGTGGTCGCCGTCGGCAGCACCCGCGAGGCCCTGGCCGGCGCCGACCTGGTCCTGCTCGCGACCACGGCCGTGCAGCCGCACCTGGCCGACCCGTCCTGGTTCGCGCCGGGCGCGGTGGTGCTCCACATGTCGCTGCGCGACCTGACCGCGGAGGCGATGGCGGGCGCCGTCCACGTCGTCGACGAGGTCTCGCACGCACTGCGCGAGCGCACCTCGCTGGGCCTGGCCGTGGACGCGGGCCTGGTCGAGTACGCCGACATCCGCCCGGTCGGCGACTACCTCCTCGGCAACGCCCGCCCCGACCGCTCCCGGCTCGCCGTCTACTCGCCCTTCGGCCTCGGCTCCCTGGACATCGCCGTCGCCCGCCTCGTCCTCGACCACACCCGCGGCGCCGAGGGCATCACCACCGTCCCCTCCTTCACCGCCTGACCGAGCTCCGACCCGGGCGGCGCGGCCCGCGGTACCCCCCGCGCCCGCGCCGCCCACCGGACCTCCGCGCGGCCGGCTACTCCAGCGCGCGCAGGGCGTTGACGATGCCGAAGCCGTAGAAGCCGTTGACGCGCTCGCCACCCGTGCAGACGGCGCCCCCGCTTCCCCCGCCGTCCGGGTCGTTCGGGCCGGGCGGGCACCCGGGGTTGTCCGCCCGGGCCTTGAGCAGCTGCTGCAGCTGGGCCGGGGTGGCGTTCGGGTGGGCGGACTTCAGCAGCGCGGCCACGCCGGAGGCGTGCGGCACGGCCATGGACGTGCCCTGGTGGTAGCCGTACTGGTTGTCCGGCAGCGTCGACAGGATGCCGCCCTCCCCGGACGGCGTGTCCGAGGCCTGGTACTGGTCGCCGCCCGGCGCCGCGACGTCGATGACGCCCAAGCCGTAGCTGGAGTAGTAGGACTTCGCGCGCGTGGCGCCGGTCGCGCCGACCGTGACGACGCCCGGCAGCTGCGCTGGCAGCTGCCGGCACCTGTGCGGGTCGATCGTCCGGTTCGCGGGGGTGGAGTCGTTGGGGCTGACCCGGTCGGTGATGGCCTGGGCGGCCAGGTCGTGGTTGGAGTTGCCGGCCCCGGCGAGATTGAGGGTGCCCTTGCGCTGCGCGTAGCGCTGGGCGCGGTCGACCGCGTCGACGATGGCCTTCTGATCGGGGTCGTCCAGGCAGTTGTACTGCCACGGGTCCACGTAGTAGCTGTTGTTGGTGATCTGCACACCGTGGTCCGCGGCGAACACGAAGGCGCAGACGACGCTCTCGGCGTGGATCAGCTGGCGCGGGATGGGCTGGGAGACCCTGATACCGGCGATCCGTACGCCGGGTGCCACGCCCGCGATGCCGACGCCGTTGCGGGCCGCGGCTATGGTGCCCGCCACGTGTGTGCCGTGGAAGTGGCTCGGGTCCGCCGGCCGCCAGGAGCCGTAGGCGGTGTCGGCCTTACCGCTGACACAGCTCGCGGACTGCGCCGGGGAGAAGTTCACGGCGAGGTCCGGGTGGGTGTCGTCGACGCCGGTGTCTATCACGGCGACCGTGACGTCGCTGCTGCCCGGGTCGATCGCCGCGGCCTTGTCCGCGCCGATCGCCCGCAGGCCCCACTGCTCGGCCTCCAGGGGTTCACCGCCGCCGACGGCGGACGCCTGCTCGATCCTCGCGGCGCCGGCCTCGCCGAGGTGGCGCGCCGGACCCTCACCGGCCGTCCCCGCCGCGCTGAGCGGCGCGGTCCGCGTGGCACCCGCCGACCGCACCCCGCGCACCGCGCGCAGCCGCTCGGCGAAACCGGGGACCGCCGAGTGGGCGACGATGACGCCGATCTTCTCGTAGCTGACCACGACGGTGCCGCCGGCCGCGGTGACGGCCCGCTCCACCCGTGCGATCGTGTGACGGTCGGTCTCGGTGTTGACGACGTACGCCTGGGGGAGCGCGTCCCCGGCGGGCGCGGTGGCCTGCGCGGCGACCGGTTCGCGGGGCGTCGCCGAGGCCGACGCGGGCAGGGATCCGAGCGAGGCGGCCAGTGCCAGCACGAGCGGCACGGCCGGGGCGAGCCGGAGTAAGGAACCTCGTCGAGCCATGGGGTCTCCACATCATCCGGGTGCGGTACCGCCCGTCACCCGGAGCGGGCGCACCGGAGGGGCAGGTACATGACGGGTGGTGCGGGAGTGAAGCTATCCCGCCGCCTCGCCGACCGGCAATGCCTGGCTGATCGCCGGGGTGCTGCTGGAGCACGTCGGGGTGCGCCAAACCGCGCCCACCGCCGGTGCCCCGGCCCCGCGCACCGCCGTCTCTCCGGAGCTGCGGCCCACCCCGTGACACTATGCGGATCCCGGCGGCCCGCCTCCGCCGTCGGGCGACCGCCACGGCCCGCTCGCCTGACGGCCACCGGTTCGCCCGGCAGGCCGGCAGGCTCCGCCGGTTCCGGTTCCCTAAGGTGGTGTGGTGAGTGGCGTCGTCCTGAGGGCGCCGACGCCGGATGAACCGGAGGACAGCCCGTGCGGATCAATCTGACCAGCGTCTTCGTCGACGACCAGGCGAAGGCCCTGCGCTTCTACACGGAGCTGCTCGGATTCGTGCCGAAGCACGACGTCCCGCTCGGCGAGGACCGGTGGCTGACCGTGGTCTCGCCCGAGCAGCCCGACGGTACGGAACTGCTCCTCGAGCCCGACGGCCACCGCGCCGTCGGGCCCTACAAGCGGGCGTTGGTCGAGGACGGGATCCCCGCCGCCTCGTTCGCCGTGGACGACGTGCGGGCCGAGTTCGAGCGGCTGCGCGGACTCGGCGTGCGCTTCACCCAGGAGCCCGTGGAGATGGGGCCGGTCACCACGGCGGTCCTCGACGACACCTGCGGCAACCTCGTCCAGCTCACCCAGGAGCACTGACGGCCCCTCCGGCGGAGGAGCCCCCCGGACTCAGCCCTCGGCTCCGCCGTGGTCCGCGGACCGCCGCCGGGCGCGGCTGAACTCGCCGGTGCCGACCCGGGCGGCCAGGGTGTCGCCGGGGCCGGAGAGCAGCGAGCCGTAGCCGGTGGCGGCCCAGAGGCTGCGGTCGGCGGGCAGCTCGAAGTAGGGGACCGTACGCCCCTGGTCCCGGACGGCGAGCACCTGGGGTGCGCGGCGGGCGCGCAGGGCCTGGGCACAGTCCTCGCAGACGGCGACGTCGACGCGTTCCCGGCGGCCGAGCGGGCGCCAGGTGGTGCGGCGGACGGCAGAGCCGTGCCGGGGGTCGAAGAAGCACAGCGGAAGCCGCGGTTCGGCGGCGAGGGCGGAGCGTCCTTCGGCGGCCAGGGCGAGCACGCCCGCCAGATCGGGGATGCCGCGGGCGGCGTCCAGGACCCGGCCGGCCGCGTCGTAGGCGTCCAGGGCGCGGCCCAGGCCGGGCGTGGCGGCCCCGTCGGCGCCGTCGACGGCCTCGCCGAGGGCGATCACCTCGGCGGCGGCCTGCCGGCGCAGCCCGGCCTCGTCGGCGGCCTGATCGGCGGCGAAGACGGCGTCGGGGAAGGTGAAGGCGGTGTGCCGGGGCGAGCGGCGGCGGCGCAGCAGGAAGGCGGCGCCGACGGCGGCGGCGAGGACCAGCGCCGCGCCGACCACGAGCGGAGTCCCCGAGCCACCGGGGGAGGAGTCGGTGGCCTTCTCCTTCACCGTGGGGCGGGCCGAGCGCTCGCGGTCCGCCCGTGCGGACTCGGCCTTGAAGACCTCGGTGCCCTGGCCGGTGCTGATCAGGTCGACGGCCCGGCCCACGCGGGCGGCCAGTCCGGCGTCCTTGAGTTCCTTGAGCATGCCGACGGCCATGGCCGCGTCGCGGGCCTGGTGGGTGTCGTCCGGCCACTCGGTGCCCCTGAGCCAGCTCCCGTACTGGTCGTTGGTGAGCAGGATCAGCTGTGGCCGGCCGAGGCGTTCCCGGACCACCGCGGCCAGGGAATCGGCGCTGCCGTCGAACGCGTCGCCCTTCTTCAGCGGCACCAGCACCACCTTGATCGGCAGGCCGGTCGCGGCGATCCGGTCGGCGAGCTCCCGCTGCTGGGAGGCGGTGACGGCGGCCGCGAAGGACGGGTCGACGTAGACCGGGGAGGTGGCCAGCGCCTCGGCGATCGCCGTGGCGGTCGCTCCGGTGCCCGGGCTGTCCGCGCGGGCGGGGACACCGGTGCCGAGCAGCGCCGCGCAGGCCATCAGCAGAGCGGCGAACAGCCCTCCGAGCAGGCGCCGGTCGGGGCCGGCGGAGGGGTGGCGGACGGTCGGGCGGTCACTGGACACTGGCGGACTCCCTGGCCCTGAGGATGAGTGCTTCGAGCCCTTCGCGGGCGGCCGGCAGGATCTGCCCGGCCTCGTCCCAGGCGGTCCGGGCGCGGTCGTCCGCCCCGGGCAGGCGCAGCAGCCGGTCGCGGGCCTGGCCGGCCCGGTCGGCTCCGCCGCTGCGGAGGGCGTCCCGGCAGTCGGTGCACAACCGCGCGGACCGGGGGCCGATGCCGAGTTCCTCGAACCATGCCGGCACCCGGCCGCCGGTGGCCTCGCCGTGCAGCGGGTTGAGCCGGCAGACGGCGGGGTGGGGGTGGCCCCGGAGGGCGGCGAGCCCGGCCCGGGCGAGCACCACGACGGCGGCCAGGTCGCCCGCCTCGGCCGGCTCGTCGGGGCGCTGCCCGCCGCTGTCGGCGAGGAGCTGGGCGGCGTCCAGGCAGTCCCAGGCGCGGGTGCGGCCGGGCGCGTCCTGGTCGGCGGCGGCCAGCTGCGCGGCGAGTTCGCGGACGTCCTCGCCGGCCCAGGCGCGCAGGTGCCGCAGGGACGGCAGCGGGGTGCTGTGCCGGGGCCTGGTCTGCTGCGGCGGGGAGCCGGTCGCGCGGTCGCGCCGGGAGCGGATCACGGCCCGGACGGTGGCGGGTGCGGCCCAGGCCAGCAACAGCAGGACACCGAGCAGCATCACGCCGAGCCCGACGCCGGCCCCGAAGTCGTTGCTGAACAGGGCGGGCAGCCGGTTGTCGTGCAGCGGGGGCAGCGTGGTGCGGCGTTCCGCCGGGTCGTAGCCGGGTTTCGGCTCGGCGGCGGCGACGGCGTCCAGCACCTGGTCCAGCCGCGGCGCCGCGCTCAGCCCCTTGGCGCCCCCGTACGCGTACCTGACCTCGGCCGGCACCCGCGAGAAGCGGCGCCGGGTGTCCTGGCCGGTGCCGTAGCTGTCGAGGCCGATCACGCCGGTCAGCGGGTCGACGAGGATGTAGACGCCGTCGCGGCCGGTGCGTTCGTGGATCAGCGCGAGCAGCAGGTCGCCGTCGTGGTCGGTCTCGTCGTCGCTGCCGGTGGGGGTCACCACGATGTGCACCGGGCCCTTGGGGGCGAGTTCGGTGAGCCGCTGCCGGATCGCGGGCAGCTCGGCGGCGGTCAGCGCGTCGGGACCGGACGGGTCCTGGTAGACCGGGTCGGCCGTGAGTCCGGCGGCGATTTCGTCGACGCGGGCGTCCAGGTCCGCCTGGGTGACGTTCAGCTGGGGGCTGTCGACGACCTGGGGGAAGGCGGTGGGCGCGTAGTGCACCACGCCGAACACGGCGGCGGCCGTCGCCAGCAGCGTCACCGGCAGCAGGCCGAGGCGTCGCCGCCCGGAGCCCGGGCGCCGGGCAGCGCGGGGCGCCTGCGGCTCCTTGTCCAGGCTGACGGTGGGCTTGGGGCCGCTCCCGCGGCCGGGGGCGGCGCCGGAGGAGCGGCTCCGGCGGAGGGAGAGGCGAAGGCCGAGGGCCAGGACCAGGCCGGGGATCACCACCACGGCCAGCCCGAGCAGCAGATTCTGGTTCTGCCGGTCGGTGGAGCTGATGTACAGGCGCTTCCGGTCGCTGTCGTGGTACCGGTCGTACACCTCCTGGGCCTTGGCGGCGGCCCGGTCCTTGCCGGAGGCTACGGCGTCGACGAAGCTCTTGAACGCGGCGAGCGGCTCGGCCCCGTACGGGGTGCCGTACAGGGAGATCCGGCGGGCGTCGTCCACCGGGACGTCGACGCCGAACGCGGAGGCGGTGATGTGGCCGTAGTCGCCGATCAGCACGTAGAGGCCGTCCGCGCCGAGCCGGTCGTGCACCAGGGCGAGCAGCGCGGCGTCGCCGTCCGGAAGCGCCAGCACGTAGGTGGGCACGCCGGTGCGTTCGGCGACGGCGGCGATCTCCGGGGCGAGTGAACGCGGCAGCCTGCGCGGCTGGGCGGCCGAGACGTAGACCGGGCTCCTGCGCAGTTCCTCGGCCAGCCGCTCGGACCGGGTCGTGCCATCGGTGGGCCGACCGGCCGGCGCGGCGGCGGTGGTCGCCGCAGGGCTCGGCGCGGCGCTCGGGTCTGCTGCGACGGCCGTTCCGGCACTGCCGAGCAGGAGGAGCGCCGCGAGCGCCGTGCCCGCCCGCGCCCCGAGTGTCCCGGCTCGTCTCCGTATCCCTGTCGGTGTCCGCATCGGCGCCCTTCCTGGTGGTTCGGCTGGTCACCTTACCCATGCCCGGTCCCGACGGGTGCGGACTCCCCTGGTCCGGGGCGCGCACGCGGGGCGCCGGGGACGCGGTGGTGACGGCGAATCGGTAGGTGACGTTCCGCCCGGTGACCCGGTGACCCGGTGACCCGGTGACCCGGCGACCGGGACCCGGACGCCGCCACCCGCCGCCCAACACCGTCTCGGGCACCCGGAGCAAGATCTACGCCGGCGACTACCTCCAGCCCGACCGCCTCCTCGGCCTCCTCGGGCGCCACCGCGACGTCTTCCTCTCCAGCGGCCACACCCACTGGGACCTCACCCTCTCCGACTGGTACGTGCGCCGCGTCGTCCCGGGCACCGCCAACCTCGACGGCTTCTCGGAGATCAACACGGGTGCCGTGCAGACCGGCTTCGCCGACAACGGACAGGGCGGCGAGGCCACCGTCCCGGTGGATCACGGTGCCGCTCTCCACCCGGATCTGACCCACCGCACGGCCGTCCTCCCGTCGTCGTACCGGTCCGCCCCCGTGGACCGGTGCGACGGCGGGGCCTCGCACGGCCGCGGCACCTCGCCCGCCACGGGATCCGGAGTTCCAGGGCCCGCCGAGCGCGGCAGCCAGGACCCGGAGGCCTCAATCCGCCGGTGGCGCGGGCGATGACGGGTGGCCGGTGGGCGGCCGGTCGTCGAGGAGGGCCTGGCCGAGCGGGGTGAGGGTGTGGCGGACGCCGGGGCCGGTGCGTTCGGTGGTGAGCAGGCCGGCGGCGCGCAGGACGGCGGCGTGGTGGCTCGCGGTGGCGGGTGAGCAGCCGGTGCGGCGGGCGAGTTCGACGGTGCCCGCCGGATCGGCCGCCGCGTGCAGGGTGCGGGCGCGGGTGGTGCCGAGCAGGGCGACGAGCGCGCCGTCCGGCCCGTCCGCGGCGGCCGAGGACCAGACCGCGCGGTAGGTGGCGAGGTCGGGGGCGAGCGGGTAGTGCAGGACGAGCGGGTGGTCGAGGCCGCGGTTGTCGGTGAGCGCCATCGGGTCGGGCCAGAAGAAGGTGGGGACGAGCATGACGCCGGCGCCGCGCAGCCGCAGGTCGGTGTCGACGGGGGAGGGCAGCGTCAGAACCGGTGACTCCCAGCGGATGCCGGGGTGGAGAGTGCCGAGCAGTCCGTCGAGGCCGCGGTCGGCGGCGAGGCTGGCCCGCCGGCCGCGGTCGGTGTGCGCGGCGGCCAGCAGCTGCGACCAGTACGGCGCGACCGCGAAGGCGTGGTACTCGCGGAGCCGGCGGTCGACCAGTTCGCGCCACTCGCGTGCGCCCCGGTGCAGTTCGTAGACCCAGCGGGGCGCCCGGGGGCGCGTCCCGCTGAGGGCGCGCAGGTCGGCGCTCCACCGCCGGCAGGGCAGCGACCAGGTCTGGTCCAGGCTCTCCGGCAGGGTGTGGCTGCCGGCGTGCAGGAACGCTTCCGCGGCCTCCGCCGCCCCGACCGGCGTCGCCAGGTCGAACAGCACCCGCAGTTCGGGCCGGATGCTCCCGCGGGTCCGACTGCGCCACCCCTCCAACGCCACGCCGCCGACCTCGCGGGTCTGCACCAGCGACAGGCTCAGGACCGTCTCGGCGAGCGGGTCGGGTGCCCGCGCGATCCGCACCCTGGTCAGGTCGTCGTGGGTGAAGTGGATCCGCAGCAATCCCGCCCCTTCCGTCGAACACCGACAGGGGTGCCGCGGCGTCCCGGCCCCACCCCCTGCGGCCTTGCGACCACCGTAAGCGGATCGGCGCGGCGGGATCGGGGCGTTGCCCGGTTCTGACCGGATCGTTCCACGGCACGGACATTCCGTGTCCGAACCCGGAGGCGAGGGCGACGGCGGCGCCGCCCCGCCGGGACGGGTCCGCTACTCCTGTTCACCGATGGAGACGGCGGGCGAGGACGTGGCGCGCGCCGAGGTCGCCGTCGGCGGAGGCCCGCCGCTGGCCTGAGCGTGCTCTCCGGTTCCTGACGAGGGGTGTGACGGGGTGGGCCCGCCTGCCGGTTGTCACGGGCGCGGGCAGGCCCGGGTGGACCTTGGGGCAGACGCGCCCGGCCGGACGGCCGTTACCCGCCGGTCGCTGGTGACGAACCGTCAAGTCGGCGGCGAAGCTTGGGGCGAGGGCCCGGCACCGGTGGACGTCGGGAGCCGTCGTCCGCTGCCCCCGGTCGACCGGGCCCTCGCACGCCATCTCGCGCCCGCCGTACGGGCGGACCGGTCATCGGGAGGTCAGTGGTGAGGACGAAGAGGTTGGGGAGGGCCGCCGCGTCGGTGGTCGCCGTCGCCGCGGCGCTGGCGGGGACGGTCGTCGCGACGGCGGGCACCGCCGACGCCGCCTCGCTGGAGGTGATCAGGCTCTGGTACTGCGACAAGCCGACGGTCTCGGTCGAGAAGCTCAACGGTAGGAACGGCCACTTCCTCTGCGGGGGCGGGTTCGGCCGGGAGATGCCGGTCTACACCTTCGACGACGGGACGGTGCAGACGTTCTTCATCGGCGCGGACTACGCGGTGTGGACCTACTGGACCAACCCCGACGACACGCGGAGCCCGCTGGTCTCGCTCGGCGGCCGCGTCACGGGCGACGTCCGGGTCAACGCCCACAACGGTGCCTTCGTGCAGCTGGAAGTGATCGGCACGGACTCCCGGCACTGGTTCAACAACCGGGCGGCGAACGGCGCCTGGAGCGGTTGGTTCCGGTGACCGACGGCCTCGCCGCCCACCCCTTCCGTCGGCCGACCGGCTGACGGAAGGAGCGGTTGACGTGAGAGCCACGTCGGACGCCGGCCCCGGTCACTCAAGGTGAGTGACCGGGGCCGGCCTCTGTCTCGGAGGTCTGTGCTGCGGAATCCCGTCGAGGGGAACCGCCGTGACGGGATCAGTAAATCTTGATCCAGGTGATCTTGTGGATGGACGGCTGGCCCGGGTTCCACTGGCTCCACTTGTTGAGGGTGAAGCTCTCCAGGCGCGGGTCGTTCAGATTGCGCTGGAACTCGATCTTCACGACGTTGTTCCCGGACTCGACCCAGTTGACGCCGTAGATCGCGACGCCGGCCTCGCCGGCGTTGGCGAAGCAGAGGGTGTCGCGGCCGCTGTTGTTGTGGATCTCGAGGTAGTCGTTCTGGTTGCAGTCCGTGCGGTTGAGCGTGATGCGGCTGGTCGAGGTGGACGCGGCGGTCGCCGGGACGGCCGCGGCCCCGAACACGGCGAGGGACGCGGCGGCGACCCCGAGGTAGCGGCGCACGGGCAGGCTCATGATGATCTCCCTTATTCCATTCCTGGGGAACCGGATCTCCACCGTCACCCGGTCGGCGGCGATCTCGTGAGGCCGTTCTCGGCCACATTCGTATGCCGATCGACCGTGTCGGGAGAATGCGTGATTCCAGATCCCGGGGCGGCAATTCCCGACCGTCCGGAACAATTCTCCGGGAGCAGCGCGGGAATGCTCTCGGGTGGATTCGAGGGGAGGCTTCCGTGAAAGTGTGGGGAGGGCGGGTGCGGTTCACGGGGCGGCGATCGGTGACGTTCGGTGACATCTCGGGCGGCTCGCCGCCGTCCGGAGGGCGCGACGGGCCGTACCGCATTGCGGGCGCCCGCCTCGGGTGGGAGCGCGAGGTGGCCGAGGGTACTCGTCCGCTTGTGTCCCTCGCGGTGTGCGGGAAACAGAACGCCCGCACGGAAACGCGGCCGTCGGAGGGCGGACGGCCCGGCCCCGTTCATGAGGCGCGGCGCCGGCCCTCGCAGGCGCCGGCCGTGGGAACGGTGCTGCTGCGCGGCCGGAACGGTGGCGCGCCGGACGGGCGCCGGTCGGCCGGAGCGGGGTTGACCGGCGGGGATGACGAAACTGCGGGTTCGCCGGGATTCGCCGGTTGCGAGCCCCTTTTGGCCGATGTCGGACGGTAGGGGGCCCTGGTCCGCAAGTGAACGCGCTCGAAATGACCGCCATGACGTGGGGCGCACGCGCCGCCGGCGCTCGCCGCTCCGCCACTTCGACGGCGGTGCCCGAAGGAGCGGTTCCACCCGTACCCGACGGCTCCGGTGGGTGGATGAACCGGCGATCGTGGAGTAGGAAGTCGACCGGGCCGACTTCCTGTGCGCGCGGCGCGCTGCCCCGGCGCCGACCGGCGGCAGGCCGTCCACGAGTACGCCTCCCTCCGCCGCCGGGGGAGTGGACGGCGGGAGAGACGGCGACGCCCATGGCAGGGGAGCCGGGCGTGGGTGATGGCGGAGCGGCCGCAATGCCCGGGCCGGTGGCACGTTCGTGGCCTGGGACCGAGCAGCCCTCCGGCGGGCCACGACGACGCGGTCGTGGCCCGCCGGAGGGCTGGGTGGACGGAGGGTCAGATGGCTCCGCCGTAGTAGCTGCCGATCGTGCGGTGGTAGTCCGGGTCGGAGGTGTGCCGGTCCTTGTCGTACTCCGGGGAGTTCTTGACCTCGTCCTTGGTCCGGTTCACCCACACCGTCCGCTCACCGGTGTCCACGCGCCGGATCGTGCCCGCCGGGAGCAACACTTCGCGGCCGAAGATCCACGGGCCGGTGTCGACCACGATGTGCGCGGAGTCGACGTCCTCGGTGTGCCGGTCGATCTTCCCGATGTGTCCGTCCTCGGCCTCGACGCGGTAACCCGTCAGATCCGTGCCCGGGGCGTAGCCGTCGGCCTTGCCGTAGTCCCACATTCCGCTGGTCACACGAGCCTCCTCGGTCGGTGGTCCATGGTCGTCGTGCGGCTGCCGACTTCCCCGGGCCGCCCGGAGCATGCATCCGGATCGGTGTCTTCTGTCCGGAACGGCGCCGAGGGCTCGAACGACCGGGCCGGGGTTCGCGGGTCGGGGCGCGGGGGGTTTGAAAAGGGCGGCACGGTGAAGACGAGCGCTGACACCGGCCGTACTCATCGAGGTAGGAGTAGCACATGGGCGTCATCGCCTGGATCCTGATCGGACTGTTCGCGGGCCTCATCGCGAAGGCACTGATGCCGGGCAAGGACCCGGGAGGCGTCATCATCACGATCCTGCTGGGGATCGGGGGCGGCCTGCTGGGCGGTTGGCTCGGCAAGGTGGTCTTCGGCGTCGACTCCATCGACGGTTTCTTCGATCTCTCCACCTGGATCGCCGCCATCGTCGGCTCGGTCATCATCCTCGCCGCCTACCGGCTGATCACCGGGAACAAGCCCCGTCGCCACGCCTGAGGCTGCGGCCTCCGGCAGGCCCGCAACGGCTCCCCTCTCCCCGGAGAGGGGAGCCGTTCGGCTGTCCGGCCCCGCGCAGGGCTTCGGTGCGGTCGGCTGATGTCCATGGTGTGACCACCCGAGGGCGAGGAGGGCAAGCGGCGTAGTCCTCCGCGAACGTGGTGTCCCGGACAGGGTGCAGCGCCCGACGTTCCAGTCGCGGCGGAAGCGCCGGGCGCTCGGCGGAGACGCCGGGCAACCGCTGGCGAGCCGACAGTCGTCAATTCCGGGGTGTTGAACGGGCGTGAGCCGGCGTCGAGTACCGGCTCCTTGCGGCGGTCGGCCCTCAGGACGCCGCGCGGTGCGGGCGGCCTGCCGCCTCAAGGGCGTGCTGGAGTTGGTCGCGGGTCATGGTGGAGCGGCCTGGAATGTCGAGGTCGGTGGCGCGCTCGTACAGCTCGGTCTTGGTGAGCTGGGACAGCTGACGCTTGCCGGTGGCGCTGACGCGCTTCGGGGTGCTCGTGCCGCCGGCCGCCTTGGTGGAGGTGGTCTTCTTGCCACCGGCCGCCTTGGGGGAGCGGCCGGTGCGGGCGGGCGTGGTCCGGCCGGCGGGCTTCTTCGGCTGTTCGGACGCCCCTTCGTCGGCGGGTTTGCGGGCGCCTTCCACGCTGCGGCGCAGGGCGTCCATGAGGTCGATGACGTTGGTGGCCTCGGGGGCCGGGCCGGTGGAGACGGCGATCTCACGGCCGGCGAGCTTGTCCTCGATGAGCTTCTTCACCTGTTCCTCGTAGGTGTCGTGCCAGTCCTCGGGCTTCCACTCGATCGCGAGCATGCCGATCAGCTGCTCGGCGGTCTTGATCTCCTGGGTGGAGAGCTTGACCTTCTCCGGCAGGTCGCCGACCTCGGTGCGGGCGTCGCGGACCTCGTCGGCGAAGTGCATGGTGTGCAGCTCCAGCATCCCCTGCTCGGAGCGCACGGCGGTCAGGTACTCCTTGCCGCGCATCGCGAACATCGCCAGCCCGACGCGCTCGGAGCGGGCGAGGGCCTCGACGAGGAGCGCGTAGATCTTCTGGTACTCCGTGCCGCGCGGGCCGAGGTAGTAGGTCTTGTCGAAGAAGATCGGGTCGACGTCGGAGAGGTCCACGAAGCCGGCGATGTCGATGGTGCGGGAGCGGCCGGGGGAGATCTGCTCCAGTTCCTCCGGCTCGACGATCACGTACTCGCCCTCGGCGACCTCGTAGCCCTTCACGATCTCCGCGAACCCGACCTCCTTGCCGGTGCGCTCGTTGACCCGCCTGTTCCGGACCCGGTCCGAGGTCCCGCGCTCCAGCTGGTGGAAGCGCACGTCGTGCGACGAGGTCGCGGTGTAGAGGGCGACCGGTACGGTGACCAGCCCGAAGCTGAGCACCCCGGTCCACACGGGTCGGGCCATCACGGCCTCCCTTCCTCGTCTCGCGCCGCACCACCGGCGGCGGACGGCTCACCGCCAGAGTCGCCGCCGGGGCGGCGCCGCGCACGTGGGACTGGGCCGACGGGCGTCGCCGCCCTGCTGGGCCCCGCTCGGAGGCAGCGACGACGCCCTACCCGAGCGCCTGCACCACCGGGCGCCCGCCAAACCCCGCAGCCGGCGCCGGCCCCGAACGGTCGCCTACCGCTCCCGCCGACCGCCGGACTCCAGCTCGTGCAGCCTCCCGGCCGCCGCCAGGGCGGCCTCGCTCGCCCGCGATGCCACCTCCCGGGCCTGCCCGGCCTCCTCCCGGGCGGCGAGCACCTGCTCCTCGGCTCGGGCGAGGTCCGCCCTGGCGCGCTCCTCGCGCCGCTCGGCGGCGGAGAGCGCCCGGCGGGCCTGCTCCGCCTCGTCCCGGGCCTGCCGCCGGGCGGACTCGGCGTCGGCGAGCACCCGCTCGGCGGCATCACGCCGGCCGGCCGCCTCCCGCCCGGCCACCTCCGCCGCCCCCGCCTCCTGGCGCGCCTGCTCCCGCGCTTGCTCCCGTTCCCGCTCCCGCTCGCGCCGCGGGGGTTCGGCCTCGGCCCGCTTCGCCGTGCCGCCAGCTCCCACGGCCGACCGGGACGGCAACCGGGCGCCGCGCACCCGCGCCGACCTCTCCCGTCCCGGAATCGCCGATCCGCCCGCGGCCTGCCCCGCTCCGTCAGCCGTAGCGTCGGACGCCGTGCCCGGCCATGCCACCGGCTCCAGCGGCACGACGAGCCGCCCGGCGGCGAAGGCCTCGGCGGCCCGCGGGTCCGCGAGCGCGGCACTCAGCGTCCGCTCCACCCCGTCGACGGCCTCCGTACCCAGTGGGTGCCCGGCCTCGGCCGCCGCTCGCTGAGCCCGGACCAGCAGCTCCCGCACCAGCTGCCGGCGTCGCTCGCCGAGCATCCGGAGCCGGTCGCCGGCCAACTGCTCCTGGGCGGCCCGCAGCTCCTGCCCGAGGGCCAGGAGGTCGGCGACGAAGTCCCCGTGGTGGCGGGTGAGGAGGTTGGCGGCCCACGCTGCCTGGGTGGGGCGGCGCAGCGCGCGGATCCGCTCGGCGAGCCGGCGGTCGGTCTTCCTCAGCTCGTCGGCGTGCCGGTTGCGGGCGGCGGTGAAGTCGCCGGGAGCGAGGGTGTAGAGCTCGTCGGCGATCCGGTCGAAGTCCGGACGGGCGGCCATCGCCCCAGACTCTACGGCCCGCGGGCCGGCGCGGCCCTCCCGGCCGCGCCGTCAGGTGACGGAGGCGCCGTGCCCTGCCGGTGGCCGTGAGGCATCCCTGCATCAGCGCCGGGACGCCTCCGGCGTACCAGAAGTACTCGACCGGGTACCGTCCGGTCGTCTTCACGTTCGCCAGCGCGGGTACCCGCCGGTGGAGGGGGTCGAAGTCGTCGATGGTGATGTCGACACCGCTTCACGGGCGACCACCGGCAGGTGCAGCAGGGCGTTCGTCCAGGATGCGCCGCGCCGTGAGGTCCTCCTGGATCAGGCCGGTCCCTTCCCGACCCTGCCGGCCGCCGTCGTCCGCCGCGTCCGGGCCGAACCGTGCCCGGCGACTGCCGCGGCCCGCCCCGCCGGCCCGGTCCGCGCGGCCGCCGCCCTCGACCAGCGGGCGCCTGGCTGGTGTCGAGCCGAGTGGCGGCCGTTCAGCGCCTCGTCTCGTACCTGGTCAGGACCACGCCGCCGGGGAGTGTCCGCGTCTCCAGCAGGTCGAGGTTCACCCAGCTGTCCAGGGCGGTGAAGAACGGTGTGCCGCCGCCCACCAGGACCGGCGCGGTGGCCAGCACGTACTCGTCGATCAGCCCGGCCCGCATGGCGGCCCCGGCGAGTGTCGCGCCGCCGATGTCCATCGGGCCGCCGTCCTGGGCCTTGAGCCGGGTGATCTCGGCGATGGCGTCGCCGGTGACCAGGCGGGTGTTCCAGTCGACGGTGTCGATCGTCGAGGAGAACACCACCTTCGACATGTCCCGCCAGCGGCGCGCGAACTCGATCCGGGCCGGGGTGGCATCGGGCTGCCGGTCGCCGGTCGGCCAGTAGGAGCTCATCGTCTGCCACAGCTTGCGCCCGTACAGCGTCAGGTCGGCCGCCTGCAACCGGTCGGACCAGAACTGGAACAGCTCGTCGCTCGGCACGCCCCAGCCGATGTCGTCGCCGGGCGCGGCGATGTAGCCGTCCAGGGTCAGGTTCATGCCGTAGGTCAGTTTCCGCATGCCTCCACCATCGCGTGGGCCGGTCTCATCCGCACAGGTGGCGGGAGATGCGTTCGACGTCCTTGAGCTGGGCGGTGGTCAGGCGTCGGGCTTCCCAGATGACCGCGGCCAGGTCCGCGGCCCGGGAGTGGAGCGGGGGCAGGCCGTCGGGCAGGCGGATGCCGCCGAGCGCCGCGAGGTCGGGGGCGGGGATGCCGAGCACGCCCGCGAAGCCGGCCACCAGCTCGGGCGTCTTTTCGACGGTTCCGCGGCCGATTCCGCCGATGGTGGACGCGGCCAGGGTCTTCGCCGTGCACGTCCAGGTGAGGTTCCGGTTGTGTGTGAGCTTCAGGAGCACCGCGCCGAAGCCCGGCTCGTACCGGTGGTACGGCCGGTCGACCCCGCCACGCTCCTCCCGCCGTACCCGGGGCAGCGCCCCGATCGCGTCCAGCAGCGGTCGCCGGTTCTCGGCGGGCATGACCATCGCGTTGCAGACCACGGAACCCACCGACCAGTTCCGGTTGCGGGTGACCGGTGTCAGGTCGTCGGGAACCGGCTGCCCGGCGAGGACGAACAGGTCGGCGACGTGCAGGCCGAGCGCAGGTCCGAGGGCCCTGAGCAGCCGTCCGGCCGGCGCCCGGCCGCCGAGCACGGCCTGCAGCTGAGCGGGGTCGGAGCCGGACGCCTCCGCGAGCGCGGCGGAGTCGAGCGTCCGGTGGCCCATCAGGCGCGCCAGCCATGCCCCGAACTCCAGTACTCCTGTCATCCCGTCAGGCTAACGACCTCGGCGGAGGCCATCGCACTGCCCGTCGTCCGAGGGCCTGTCGGGTAGGGCGGCTACCGCAGCGTCCTGTCCTGGAGACGGAACGGCCGACCACTTCCGGTTCGCGCGGGGGTGGCTACGGCCCAACCGGCGTCCGGGGAGAAAGGCCCGGGGACGGCTCGCCGGTCTTCGAGACGGTGTTGTCGGTGGCGTCGGACATGATGCCCGCATGACCGACGACACCGCTGCCGCCCTTTCCTCCCCGGCCGACTACGCCGCCGCCGTCGACAGGGCGGTGCGGGCCGCTGCCGCCTACTACGGGGACGGGTCGAGCCCGCTGGGGGACGACGAGTACGACGCCCTGCTGCGGGCCGTCACCGCCTTCGAGGACGCCCACCCCGACCAGGTGCTGCCCGACTCGCCGACCGGGAAGGTCGCCGGCGGCGCGGCCCGGGGCGACGTCCCGCACAGCGTGCCGATGCTCTCCCTGGACAACGTCTTCTCCGCCGAGGAACTCGCCGAGTGGGCCGCCGGGCTGGAGCGGCGCCTGGGCCGCGAGGTGAGCGCCTGGTGCGTCGAGCCCAAGCTGGACGGCATGGCCATCGCCGCCCGCTACCGCGCCGGCCGCCTGCACCAGGTCCTCACCCGCGGCGACGGCCTGGCCGGCGAGGACATCAGCCACGCCGCCGACGCCATCCTCGGCCTGCCCGCCGCGCTCACCGAGCCCGTCGACGTCGAACTGCGCGGCGAGGTCCTGCTCACCCACACCCAGTTCGAGCACGCCAACCGGCTGCGCACCGAGCACGGCGCCACGCCGTTCGCCCACCCCCGCAGCGGCGCGGCCGGCACCCTGCGCGCCAAGGACCGCCCCTACCGCATCGAGCTGACCTTCTTCGCCTACGGCGCCGTCGGCCTGGACGACGACCTCGGTCACAGCGCCCTGCTGGAACGCCTCGCCGCCCTCGGAGCCAACACCGCCGCCACCACCCCCG
The DNA here is from genome assembly GCF_040302725.1 of Kitasatospora sp. NPDC097605. Taxonomy (NCBI): domain Bacteria; kingdom Bacillati; phylum Actinomycetota; class Actinomycetes; order Kitasatosporales; family Streptomycetaceae; genus Kitasatospora; species Kitasatospora sp. NPDC097605. Next base: position 58,984 of record NZ_JBEOSF010000049.1, read on the forward strand.
CCCACCCGCAGCGCTGCGCCACCCAGGAGGACGTCCAGCGGCGCGTCGAGGAGATCGCCGCGCTGCGCGCGGTCCTGCCGTTCGGGATCGACGGTGTGGTCGTCAAGGCCGACTCCGCCGCCGACCAGCGGGGCGCCGGCTCCGGCTCGCGCGCCCCGCGCTGGGCGGTCGCCCGCAAGCTCGCCGCCGAGCACAAGGTGACCCGGCTGCTCGACGTCGAGTGGAACGTCGGCCGCACCGGCATCATCGCCCCGCGCGCCGTCCTCGAACCCGTCGACATCGACGGTGTCACCGTCACCTACGCCACCCTCCACAACCCCGCCGACATCACCCGCCGCGACCTGCGGATCGGCGATCGGGTGTTCGTCTACCGGGCCGGCGACGTCATCCCGCGCGTGGAGGCGCCGCTCGCCGACCAGCGCACCGGCGACGAGACCCCCATCGTCTTCCCCGAGGCCTGCCCCCGCTGCGGCGACGCCATCGACACCACCGAACAGCGCTGGCGCTGCACCCGCGGCCGCGACTGCCAGGCCGTCGCCTCCGTCATCTACGCGGCCGGCCGCGACCAGCTCGACATCGAGGGCCTGGGCCGCACCCGCGCCGTCCAACTCGTCGAAGCCGGCCTGGTCGGCGACATCGCCGACCTGTTCACCCTGACCCGCGACCGGCTCCTCGCCCTGGAGCGCATGGGCGCCACCAGCACCGACAACCTCCTCGCCGCGATCGAGACGGCCCGCAGCCGCCCGCTGGGCCGGGTGTTCTGCGCGCTCGGCGTGCGCGGGACCGGGCGCACCATGTCCCGCCGCATCGCCGCCCATTTCGGCTCCATGGCGGCGGTGCGCGCCGCCGACGCCGAGACCCTGGCCGCCGTGGACGGCATCGGCGCCGAGAAGGCCCGGGTCATCGTCGCCGAACTCGCCGACCTCGCGCCGCTCCTCGACAAGCTCGCCGCCCAGGACGTCGGCACCGCCGTCACCGAACCCCGGGCGCTCGCCGCCGCGCCGGCCACCGCGGCGGACACCGCCGCCGGCGATGACGCGGACGGCGACGCCGGCCGGCAGCCGGTCGCACCGCTCGCCGGTGAGGCCGTCGTCGTCACCGGCAGCATGACCGGCCCGCTCGCGGCCCTCTCCCGCAACGAGGTGAACGAACTCGTCGAGCGCGCCGGCGGCAAGGCCTCCTCCTCGGTGTCCACCCGCACCACCCTGCTGGTGGCCGGAGAGAAGGCGGGCTCCAAGCGGGCGAAGGCCGAGACACTGGGCATCCCGATCCTCACCCCGGACCAGTTCGCCGCCCGCGTGGCCTCCTACCTGCCGTAGCGCCGCGCCGCTCGGGATCACCCCGTGAAAGGGGAGCCGGCTCTGCCGGGCTCCGCACCTTCCGGGAGATCCCGAGCGGCCCCGGACGTCCTGCGGAGACACGCTTCTCCTCGCCCGCCGGCGCGTCCGACCGCGATCCCGGCCGCCGGCCGGCCGGGCGTGGCCGAGGCCCCTCCGGTCCTGGGCACCTCCGGGACGGGGCCTCGGTGGGCGGGCTGCGGAGGCACCCGGCCGAGACGGGCCGGTCTGCGACCGGGTGGCGGGTTCACTGCATGACTTCGAGGTGCGGATGGTCGAACGACGTCGGGCAGATGTAGATCTGCATGGAGTAGCTTCTGCCGATCTGCACCATCGGAGGATCGGCGGGCCGGCGCAGCCCGACGGGGCCTGACGGTTCCTCGCGGTCTTCCAGGGGGATCCAGCTGCCGCTGCCGCCGTCCCATTCGCCGGAGTCGATGGTGAACAGGGGCTTGTAGGGGGCGTTGCAGCTCGCGCAGTGCATCGGCGAGGGGTCGCGGAAGCTCCAGGGGCCCCAACCGCCGACCTTCCAGCCGGGAGCGACGGAGAGCTCGTACTGGTAGTAGGCGCCGCCGGGGCCCTCTTCCTGGTCCTCTTCCTGCTTCTCGCCCCAGCCGTAGAGACGGTCGGCGAGCTCCCGCGGGAGTTCGTGGGGTGCCGGGTACTCGGTGACGACCTCGGGGTGAAGGACACAGGGCTCGGGAACGTAGCTGCCGTAGTGCTCGACGTCCGCGGGTTCCGGGGGATCGGTGAGCAGCGTGCCGACGCTCGCGGTGTTCCGCCAGACGAGGCGTGCCGCGGGAAGCGCGTTGTCGTGGTCGAGGGGGCACCACAGCACTTGCAGGAGGTCGGCTCCCTCGGGGCCGGCGAGTTGGGGGACGTCGCGGAGGTAGAGCTGGGCGACCGGCAGCAGGGCGTTCGGCCCGGTGTGAGCGGGATGTCCGGCTCGGAGCTCGTCGAGGTACGCGCGTTGGCCGGGGTCGAGGAGGTTCTCGTGGGGCTCGCGGGGGCGGAGCCAGGCGGCCTCGAGCAGTGCCCGCTTCCGGCGGACGTCGCCGAGGGAGACGGGCGGCTGCCAGTTGTGGTGTTCCTCCGCGCAGGCCGGCCATGGCTCGTCGACCGGCCACAGGAGTGGTCCGCCGACGGAGCTGTCGTGAACGGACGGCCGGCCCGCGCGGGGGTGCAGGCGGACTGCTTGCCGGGCCAGCGGCGCCAGCTCCGGGAACACGGAGGCGATGTCGACAGGCCGGGGCGGGGTGGTTCTCGGCATTGGTGCTCCTTCGGCAGCCACCTGTGAGTCTCGGGCGGACTCTACAAGCGGGATCCGACAGCCCTGTCGACCCGCCCCGCCGCTGTGGGACCCGGGACCCCTACTTGAGACCATGTGCTCCCCGTCGTAGACCTCGTTCATCGCGCCCGACACCTTGTAGCCCTGGGAGAAGACCAACCCGGAGACGCGCATCTGGTTGCACGGTTCCGTGAGCTGAGGCGGGTCGCCCCGGTACTCGTTGATGGTGGTGCCGGTGTCGACCTGATTGCCGGTGCCCTTGACCGTCCACCCGGCGGGCAGCACCGCGGCGGTGGCCGGCGGTTGGGGGCGCTGGACGGTGAGGATCATGCCCGATCCACGCGCCCGCGGCATGAGTACGCGTACCTAACCCGATTCCCCGGCCGGGCCGGGCCGGGCGGAGCGCGCCGAGCAGGACTCGGCGCCTCCAGCGCCCTCGGCCCGCACCGCGACGGCCACCCCTTCGATCCCGGCCGGCGCACACAGGCCCTGTGCTGCGCGCGGCCACGTGCCCGTCCAAATCCGGCCCGCTCATCTCTGCAGTGCTGAAGCGGCGTTGCGGAGGGCGATGTCGATCGCTTCCCGTACGTGGGCGAGTTCCTGCAGCTTCTGCGCGATGTCCTGTTCCTCGTAGGAGGATTCGACGGCGAACCAGACGCCGATGACGTTGTTCTCCCGTTTGCACCGGACGTCGGCGACCGCCGTTTCCTTCTCGATCGCCGAGGGGTTGGGGGAGTGGTTCCATTCGGGGTTGTTCGCGGCGGCCGTCGGCGTCTCGTAGTCGAAGCCGCTCGCCTTCATGCACGCGGACCACTTCCCGAACACGTCCTTCACCCTCTCATCGGCGAGCGAGCGCCGGTAGTTGGCGAAGTTGACGTCGATGGCCACCTGGGCGTCCTGGAATATCCCGCCGCCCGCCCTGATCGCTTCCTGGGCTTCGCCGGCGCATCCGCCAGGGGGGATCGGGACCCCGCGGAATTGTGATTCCCGGGCGCCGCCCGGGGCTTCGGGCGACCCGCTTCCCGAACCGAGCACGAGGCGCACGTCCGGGGAGACCGACTCGGCCGGAGGCGTCGCAGCCCCGTCCCGTGAGGCGTCGCCGTGGTATCCGCGCGCGGCGGCGACGGCCGGGTCGGTGGGGTCGTACCGGTGCGCGGTCTGGCCGGTGCGTTCGCGCGATTCGCGGACCGCCGGCTCGTAGTCCAGTCCGAAGCGCTTCATGCAGGTCGAGACCAGGCGGGCCCAGCCGCGGTCCATCCTCGAGTTCTCCTCGGGGGTGATCAGGTACTTCTCGACGGGCAGCTCCCGGTCGAGCGTGCTCGCGAGGGTGGGGACGGCCGGGACGGCGGGAGCGGCGACGGCCGGTGCCGGGGAGTCCGGTACGCGGGGGGATTCCGGCCCGCCCGCGCTCGGGCCGCCCGCGCTCGTACAGGCCGCGGATGTCGCTGCGACGAGTCCCGCCAGAAGGAGCGTCGCTCGAATTCTCGGATTTCCGTGCGGCACGGCCATCGGTCCCTTCAGGGATATTTCCGGATTCGTTTGATATGCGGGCATTCCGGTCGATTGGTCGGCTGTCCCTTCCCATGGTCCCCGATGTCCGCCGGGTGGTCCGCGTTCGCCCGGTATGGACGCCGAGTTCCGGATTCGGTCGTGCTGTCGTCGTGCGTCGCGCAGAAGTCGATGGTCACCCACGGCCGTTGCGATGCGCACGATGTGATGATCCGTCATGAGCATTGACCGGGGTGGAGCGTTGTCCGATGATACTCGTAGCCCAGTGGGGCGGGCACGCTTCCACCTCCGGGGCGTCAGCTGATTCGGAGCCGAAGGGAACCACGATCCGAGCCCGCGGTCGCCCGCCTCGGAGCGCGGTCCCCGATCCGGCTCGATGCGCCGATTCGAGTACTCGAAAGGTGTCCATGAAGCTCACGGGGAACATCAAGATCGGGGCCGCGGTGATGATCGCCGCCGGCAGTCTCGCGCTTTCCGCGCCGGCCGCTTCCGCCGCCCCGAACCCGGGTACGTGCAGCGGGCAGGACTTCTGCCTCTACTTCAACTCCAACTTCCAGGGCGCCACGTTCGAGGACGGCCGGGGCAACTCGCACGTGGCCGAGAACTACGGCGCTCCGAACTGGTACAAGTTCTCGGGCGGCAACGGCGCCGGGTACTACGTGAAGAACAACGCCGCGTCGGGGTGGAACTTCAACATCAACTACAGCGTGACGGTCTACTTCAACTCGAACAACACCGGCCCCAGCCAGTACATCAAGCGCATGACCGGCGCCAACTTCAACGACCAGTTGAAGAACAACAACGCGTCGCAGTGCTTCGACTTCTACGATTACTGCCCCTCCTGAGAATTCCGACCGGCCGGCGAACAGGGTGGTGCGGTGCCTGCGGGCCAGGTCGGCCAGCGCGGCGTGCAGGGCGGGCGGGAAGGCGAACGGGA